>NZ_JAUOQN010000070.1:0-19450 GCF_030547555.1 Salipiger sp. 1_MG-2023
GGAGCCCCCTCTCCTCCTCCCTGGGGCCTTCGATAGCGCGGCGGTTCCCCTCCTCCTCCCTAGGAACCGCCGCAACCTAACATCGGGCCTCAACGGCCCAACGTGCTCGAAGCCCCTCTCCTCCTCCCTGGGGTATTCGATAGAACGGCGGCGTCCTCTCCTCCTCCCTGGGCGCCGCCGTTTGCTTTTCTGCATCGCCCTACATGGCAGGACAGGCATCCCGGACCATCGGCCACCAGCACAAACCGCGACCTGGGGTCTGCGGCCTTCCCTCTGACGCCGCCTTGGCGTAGAGGAGGCGGGACACCAGGTGCAGGCACGGGAAGACGACCCATGGCGATGGAAAAGACATTCGATGCAGCCGCCGCCGAGGCGCGGATCTACGAGGCGTGGGAACAGGGAGGAGCTTTCAAGGCGGGCGCCAACGCGTCGCGCGACGAGAGTTTCAGCATCATGATCCCGCCACCAAACGTGACCGGCTCGCTGCACATGGGGCATGCGTTCAACAACACGCTTCAGGATATCCTGATCCGCTGGCACCGGATGCGCGGTTTCGACACGCTCTGGCAACCGGGGCAGGACCACGCGGGCATCGCCACGCAGATGGTGGTCGAGCGCAAGCTGGCACAGGAAAATCAGCCGTCCCGGCGCGAACTGGGCCGCGAGGCGTTCCTTGCCAAGGTCTGGGACTGGAAACAGGAATCGGGCGACACGATCATCAACCAGCTCAAACGGCTGGGCGCGTCCTGTGACTGGTCGCGCAACGCCTTCACCATGAGCGGCGCGACAGGCGCCCCTGCCGGCGAAGAGGGCAATTTCCACGACGCGGTGATCAAGGTCTTTGTCGAGATGTACAACAAGGGGCTCATCTACCGCGGCAAGCGGCTGGTGAACTGGGACCCGCATTTCGAAACCGCGATTTCCGATCTTGAGGTCGAGAACATCGAAGTTGCCGGCCACATGTGGCATTTCAAATACCCGCTGGCGGGCGGCGCGACCTATGAATACGTCGAGAAGGACGAAGACGGCACCGTCCTCTTCCGCGAAGAGCGCGATTACATCTCGATCGCCACCACCCGCCCGGAAACCATGCTTGGCGATGGTGCGGTTGCGGTGCATCCGTCCGATGAGCGCTATGCCGCGATCGTCGGCACGCTGTGCGAAATCCCGGTGGGGCCGAAAGAGCATCGCCGCCTGATCCCGATCATCACCGATGAATACCCCGACCCCAGCTTTGGCTCGGGCGCGGTCAAGATCACCGGCGCGCATGATTTCAACGACTATCAGGTCGCCAAGCGCGGCGGCATCCCGATGTACCGCCTGCTCGACACCCGGGGCGCGCTGCGCGCCGATGGCAAGCCCTATGCCGAATGTGCCGAGATCGCGCAGAAGGTCGCCGCCGGCGATCTGACCCTGAGCGAGGCCGAAGCCGACGCGCTGAACCTTGTTCCCGATCACCTGCGCGGGCTCGATCGGGCCGAGGCGCGCGCCGCCGTGGTCGCCGAGATCACCGCCGAAAATCTGGCGGTGATGACTGATGCCACCGATCCGCGCCTTGGCAAGCCCGCCAAGGCGCCGCTGGCCCCGGAAGAAGGCGGCGAGACCCGCGAGGCCGAACAGGTTCCGCTGGTCGAGGCCAAGCTGATCATGCAGCCCTTCGGCGATCGCTCCAAGGTGGTCATCGAGCCGATGCTGACCGATCAGTGGTTCGTCGATACCGCCAAGATCGTTGGCCCGGCGCTGGATGCCGTGAAATCCGGCAAGGTCCGGATCCTGCCGGAAAGCGGCGAAAAGACCTACTACCACTGGCTGGAGAACATCGAGCCGTGGTGCATCTCGCGCCAGCTGTGGTGGGGCCACCAGATCCCGGTCTGGCACACTCCGGGTCTGGGCGGCGAATGGCGCTCGTTCTGCGCATCGAGCGAGGCGGATGCGCTGGCGCAGATGCACGACTTCTTTGGCGAGGACGCCGATTTCCTGCTGGTCGAAGATGCCGCCGCCGCCGAAGACATGCTCGCCGATCTGCTCTCGCAGGGCACCGATTATACCGGCGTCGATCAGCGCCGCCGCGCGCAGGCGATCCCGTTCTTCCGCGACCCCGACGTGCTGGACACTTGGTTCAGCTCGGGGCTCTGGCCCATCGGCACGCTTGGCTGGCCCGAGCAGACGGCGGAGCTGGAGAAATATTTCCCCACCAGCGTTCTGGTGACCGGGCAGGACATCCTGTTCTTCTGGGTGGCGCGGATGATGATGATGCAGCTCGCCGTGGTGGATGAAATCCCGTTCCATGATGTCTACCTGCATGGGCTTGTGCGCGACGCCAAGGGCAAGAAAATGTCCAAATCGCTTGGCAACGTGGTCGACCCGCTCGATATCATCGACGAATACGGTGCCGATGCGCTGCGCTTTACCAATGCGGCGATGGCCTCGCTGGGCGGTGTGCTCAAGCTCGATATGCAGCGCATCGCGGGCTATCGCAACTTTGGCACCAAGCTGTGGAATGCCGCCCGCTTTGCCGAGATGAACGGCGCAGTGGGCCTTGGCGGCGGCGTGCCGCAGCCCTCGGCCACCGTGAACAAGTGGATCCTCGGCGAAACCGCCAAGGTGCGCGAAGCCGTCGACGCAGCGCTGGCCGATTACCGGTTCAATGACGCGGCGCAGGCGCTTTATGCCTTTGTCTGGGGCGTGGTCTGCGACTGGTACGTGGAATTCTCCAAGCCCCTGCTTCAGGGTGAGGACGACAACGCCAAGGCCGAAACGCAGGCCACCATGTCCTGGGTCATCGACCAGTGCCTGATCCTGCTGCATCCCATCATGCCCTTCATCACCGAAGAGCTGTGGGCCACGCTTGGGCAGCGCTCCAAGATGCTGGTGCATGGCGACTGGCCGACCTACACCTCCGCCGATCTGCTCGATGCGGATGCCGACGCAGAAATGACATGGGCCATCGCCCTGATCGACGGCGTACGCTCGGCGCGGGCGCAGATGCATGTGCCGGTGGGCCTGTATGTGCCGGTGCTGGTGACAGATCTGGACGCCGCCGGGCAGGCCGCATGGGATCGCAACGAGGCGCTGATCAAGCGACTGGCGCGGCTGGAAAGCCTCAGCCCGGTCGATGCCTTCCCCAAGGGCTGCATCAGCGTTCCGGTGGGCGGGTCGACCTTTGGTCTGCCGCTGGCCGATATCATCGACGTGGCCGAGGAAAAGGCCCGGCTGGAAAAGGCGCTGACCAAGCTTGGCAAGGAACTGGGCGGCCTGCGCGGGCGGCTCAAGAACCCCAAGTTCGCACAAAGCGCCCCGCCCGAGGTTGTCGAGGAAACGCAGGAGAACCTGCGCGCCCGCGAAGAGGAAGAGGCGCAGCTCAAGGACGCGCTCGCCCGCCTCGCCGAGATCGGCTGACTGAAACGCCGCCCCCCCCCGGGGCGGCGTTTTCACATCAGAAGAACGACTTGCGCAGCATGTTCAGCGCCACCGCAAGGATGAACACCGCAAACACCCGGCGCAGGGTCTTTTCCTCGACCGAATGCGCCAGCCTTGCCCCGATAGGTGCGGTGATCAATGTCATCGAAATGCCGATGACAAAGGCCCCGAGGTTGACCGAGCCCAGCATCAGCGGCGGGCGCTCGGTCTCGGGGATGGTCACGAAGAAAAACGCCACCGCCGAGGGCAACGCGATCGACAGGCCAAAGCCCGCCGCTGTCGCCACCGCCCGCCGCATCGGCACCGAGCACAGCGTCATCAGCGGCACCGCAAAGCTGCCACCGCCAATGCCCATCAGCACCGACAGGAAGCCAATGGTGGCGGCGAGCATCTCGCGCAGCCCTGCCCCCGGCATCTGCGCCGCCAGCCGCCAGTCGCGTTTGCCAAAGGCGAAATACAGCCCGATGAAGATGGCGATGACGCCGAACATCGCCTTGAGAAACGCCGCCTCCAGCTGCGACACGGTCAGCACGCCGACGATGGCACCAAGGGCGATGCCCGGCGCCCAGCGTTTCAGAATGTCCCAATCCACCGCGCCCTTGCGGTGATGCGCCGCAACCGAGCGCATCGAGGTGATGATGATGGTCGCCAGCGACGTCGCAAGGCAAATCTGCATCAGTTCGGGCGAGGCAAAGCCCAGCGTTTCGAAGGTGAACAGAAAGGCCGGCACCAGCACGATGCCGCCGCCAACCCCCAGCAGCCCGGCGATCAGCCCTGCAAAGGCCGAACTGACGACAAGAAGCCCCACGAGGGGCACAAGGGTGGCAAGGTCTGGCATCGGGGTCTCCGCGTAGGTTCAGCGCCGCTTAGACCCCTGCCCCGCTGGCTGCAAGGCTCAGGCGATGGCGGGCACCCGTTCAAGCGCGCGCTCCACCACCTCTGGCCCAGCCCCATCGCGGGTTGCCTCTTCGGACAGCAGGCGCCGCCAGCCGCGCGCGCCGGGACGCCCGGCAAACAGCCCCATCATGTGCCGCGTCACCTGATGCAACCGGCCCCCCTGCGCGAGGTGGGATTCGATATAGGGCAGCATCTGGCGCACGATGTCTTCGGGTGGGATCGCTGCCCTTTCAGCGCCGAAGATCCGCGCATCGGCGGCGGCAAGAATGTCCCACGGCTGATGATAGGCCGCCCGCCCGATCATCACCCCATCGAGCCCCCGCGCCAACAGTGCCTCGGCGGCATCGAGGCTGTCGATGCCGCCGTTGATCGACAGGTGCAAATCAGGAAACGCCTGCTTCATCGCGACGACAAGATCGTAGTCGAGCGGCGGCACATCGCGGTTCTCTTTCGGGCTGAGGCCCTTCAGCCATGCCTTTCGGGCGTGAATCACCACCCGCCGGCACCCCGCCCCGCGCACCGCATCGAGAAACGCCGGCAGCACCTCGCGCGGCTCCTGATCATCGACGCCGATGCGGCATTTGACGGTCACCTCGATATCGACCGCCGCGCGCATCGCGGCGACGCAATCGGCGACCAGCTCCGGCGAGCGCATGAGAATGGCGCCAAAGGTTCCCGATTGCACGCGGTCGGACGGGCAGCCGCAGTTGAGATCAACCTGATCATAGCCCGCCTCGGCCCCGAACCGCGCCGCCTGCGCCAGCTCAAGCGGGTCCGATCCGCCCAGCTGAAGCGCCACCGGATGCTCTTGCGGCGAAAAGTCGAGCAGGCGCAGCGCCCCACCGCGCACCAGCGCCGGAGCGGTCACCATCTCGGTATAGAGCAGGGTGTGCGCGCTGAGCAGCCGGTGCAGATAGCGGCAATGGCGGTCTGTCCAGTCCATCATGGGTGCAACCGAAAGACGCGCGGCGCGGGCTACGTCCGATTTCCCTTGTTTTCTTGGCGTCGGCAGCTCTGACATCCGTTCGATCTTCCTCTATTTCAGGGCCTTTTGCCCCCATTTTCTGGGGTGGTGCAACAAAATGTTGCACCAAAGGCAAATTGTTGCACCGCTCTTCGACCCCGACGACATCCCGCCTGTTTTCGGTGAGGGCGGGACCGCGGCCCGCGCCTGCATATCGAGATAGAGAACCCTGGGCAAAGACCCGTTCGGCCCCAGCGCGATGGATCGACCTCCTCAACATCAGCAATGAAGAAACGAAAGGAGACCCGAATGGGTACCATCATGCAGCGCAAGAAAAAAGACGGGTCGCTCAGCTACACTGCGGTCATCCGCAAAAAGAAAGGGGGGAAGGTCGTCCTGACACTGAGCGAAACCTTTCCGAGCCATCAGGCAGCCAAGCGATGGATGCGCAATGCCGAGCGTGATCTGAAGGGTAAGAATGCGGTTGAACGCGCAATCGCGGATCGTCATCGCAAAACCTGGGCTGACGTGATCCAAGACTACTCAGACGCGTCCCCAAAGGGGTTCGGTAAAACCAAGACCGCGAACCTTGCGTATCTTCAACGGCTGGACTTCGGTAAGATTGCGGTCGAAGACACTGACGACCACGTATTCTTTACACTGGCGCAGGATCTTCTGAAGGGGGTGCAGGCGCGCCCAGCTGACCCCCGAGAGGACTCCCCAGAACACTATACTCTGAAGCCAAGGCTGCCGCAAACGGTGAACAGCTACATGGCAACGCTGCGAACGGTGGTGCTTTATGGGGGCCCCATCAGCAATATCACCATGCCGATTCAAGCATTCGAAACAGCTATTCTGTCGCTCAGGCATCAAGACATGGTCGCGCGCTCTGATAGGCGCACAAGGCGGCCGTCACTTGAGGAACTCGACCGACTATTGACCTACTTTTATGCGCGGTATCAGGCCAACAGCCGGTGCGTCCCAATGCACAAGATCATTGGAGCGGCGATCACGCTTGCCCACCGTCAGAAAGCGCTTTGCAGCCTACCCTGGGTGGATGTCGATGAAACACGAGCACGGATTCAGATCCGCAATATGAAGCATCCGCGACGGACCCAGGGGAATAATGTTACGACATGGGTGACTGAGGAAGGCCTGAAGATCATTCTCTCAATGCCCCGCGACCGTGATCGCGTCTTCCCCTATAACGCTGATGCAGTCAGCCGGCTGTTTACGGATGCGTGTAAAATCGTTGGGATCGTTGACCTCCATTTCCATGATCTTCGCCATGAAGCGATCTCGCGCTTTTTCGAGACTGGCCTTGGTGGAGGCAGCCGAGACATCATCATGAGATACACGGGTCATTCCCCAGACGGCAGCCTGTCGCGCTATATCCACGTTGAACAGGTCGGTGACAAATACGCAGACTGGAAATGGTGGCCGGTTCTGTTCGCGCCGCTGTGAAAAGCAGAGAGAAGGGCACCGGGTGAACCCCGATGCCCTTATATTCGCTCCACATGAGAAGCGCGCAGCGGCAGGACGGCGCCCTATGGCCGGTCTGGCCTGCGCCAGTCTCTACGCCTGCGTAATTCTGACCGGGAAAGTGTGGCACTCTTGCCATCGATCACAACAACCACGCCCTGACCATCACGCGGGAACAGTTTGCCTGGCGACCACTGCGAAACCTTCTTCACCAACTTGACTTTCACGCGGGTGACTTCGTCTGTCTCAACGCAGACTTCTGGAACCAAAATACAGTCCAACCCCAGCCTTTCTCCGATCCGTCGCGCGGCAGCCATCCAAGGTTTCTTTGCCTCGACCCACCGTTTCTCTTCGCTTGGTTTCCAGGGAAGCCAGAACATGGGAAACTGGCTCTTCAGGACCATCGCACAGCGCGTATAAAACATGATCTGCTCACGTGTCCGAAGGGTTCTAACTTCGTCGACATCCACCATAGCAAATTTTTCAGATTTCGCGCGATTAGCATTCGTCGCGTAGTTTTTCTGAAAATGGAACGTTAGCTTTCGCCCGCTTTCATGGAGGGTCAGATGACTGAGAACTTTACCATTTTGAAGCCCTTTGATCCCTTCCCTGATCATGTCGAAGTCATTCGCGTTAGGTGTACCGGTCGCTTCTAATAATGTTTGGCAACGCACGGTGTAGTGCCGATCTGCGTGCAGCGCCATATTCTGCATTGAAAGGCCAGGTGTTTGATCGACCAAGAAATGGCAGCCATGGACAAGACGCAACGCATAGAGCGATAGATTGGCATCTTCGATATGCTGGATGCATCGTTCAGTACAGAGGAATTCGCTTGGTTTGGACATCAGTCTCTCCTATGTTTGATGGAGAGGAAATGGTTCCAATCGGTTCCCGCAAAAAATGAAAATCTCACCAAAAAACTGATGTCTTTTCACGCGAAAGCGGACTTCGTTTCCGTAAACCTTGCTCTATTGCGGGAAACTCTGGCCGCATTATCCATTCGACAGCCCGGCCCAGCCGCGAATTTGGCATAAACTGCCAGAATTCTATCACCGGGCGCCGCGAAACATCCATGACGCACGTCATAAGGCGCTGACCTGCAATGCCTTTTCTCTTCGAGAACCTGGAGAAACGCAGAAGCTAATATAGAACCTCTCGGAAGAGGAAGTCCGCATTTCCTCGTTTTGAGCGGTTTGACCTGCCTAAAAGCTGCGTGCCAGCGCCTCAGCCTGTTTGATGACCAATTTCACAGCCTCAGCCTGCAGGTCTGGCGGGTAGCCGAAGCGCCTGAGTATCCGCTTCACAGATACACGCATTTTCGCGCGCACATCGTCACGCTGCCACCAATCCACGCCGGAATTCTCCCGGACGGACCTCACAAGCTCGGCCGCGATGACCTTGAGTTGGCCGTTATCCATGACCTCCACGGCGCTGTTGTTCTGCGCGAGCGCGTCATAGAAGCTTCTCTCCGCCTCGGACATATCGTCATTGGGTTCCGCGCTGAGTTCCTTGGCCATATCGATGAGCTCTTGGATCACTTGCAATGCATCGACGCTACGGTTGTGATAGCGCGTAATCGCATCAGTCAGCCGTTCAGAAAACTTTTGGTTCTGGACGATATTGGCGCGCGTCCGGGCCTTGATCTCACCGTTGAGAAGTTTCTTAAGCGCTTCCACCGCGAGGTTCTTGTGCTGCATGTGCTGCATCTCAAGAAGGAACTCTTCCGACAGAACGCTGATATCTGGACGGTCAAATCCACAGGCTACAAGGATGTCCACGATCTCAGTCGATGCGACAGCCCGGTTCAGAAGTTGCTCAATCGCAAAGTCCGGTGAGGAGTTCCGCCCACCTCCACCTTTCACATCGAGTTTCTGCAAGGCAGACCTAACAGCCAAGAAAAACGCCACTTCTTCTGCCAGCGCCTTGGCTTCTGGTGACCCGGCAGCCAACTTAAAGGCCTTCGCAAGCGCAGCGACGGCATCCAGAAAACGCTTGCCAAAATCTTTGTGGTTCTCCTGCCCGACGTCGCGCGCCTGCCGCAAAACATGATCCGCGGCCGCCGGAAGTATTTCGATGCGGTCTGCCGCTGTGCCGCCAAGAACGCGACTATAATCGAAACCATGAAACAATCCGCGCGCAACGTCCAGCGCACTCAGGAATGTGGCGACCGCTTCGCGTTCATCAACGCCCGTCTGAGCTTGATCCCCCTGCGAGTAATGCGAAAGCGCCTTTTTCAAATCTGCGGCGAGACCGATGTAGTCGACTACGAGACCCGCGGGCTTTCCGGCGAATACCCGGTTCACCCGCGCAATCGCCTGCATCAACCCATGCCCCTTCATTGGCTTATCCACGTATAGTGTGTGCATACAGGGCGCATCAAAGCCTGTCAGCCACATGTCGCGGACGATCACCAGCTTCAAAGGATCGCTCGTGTCCTTGTATCTTTTCCTGAGGGCCTCAAGCTTCGTCTTGCTGCGAATGTGCGGCTGAAAGTTCTGTGGATCGGTGGCATTGCCGGTCATCACAACCTTCACGGCTCCGGTCTCATCGGTTTCAGAATGCCAGTCGGGTCGCACGGCAATGATGCGTTCGTAGACCTCGACGCAAATCCGACGGCTCATGCAGACAATCATGGCCTTACCATCAATCGCTTCGAGACGTGCATCAAAATGCGCGAGGATGTCAGCGACAACCGCATCCAGGCGTGGACCAGCGCCAACCAGCTTTTCGATCTGCGACCATTTCTTGGCGGCGGCCCCTGCCTCGTCCTCCGCCAAGGTCTCCGTCGCTTCCTCAAACTCTTCGTCAAGGCTCTCGCGGATATCCTCTGCGATCTCGACCCGGGCAACACGCCCTTCGTAGTAGATCGGCACGGTCGCGCCGTCTTCGACGGCCTGTGCGATGTCATAGACGTCGATATAGTCGCCAAAAACGGATCGCGTGTTTGCTCCGACCAGTTCAACCGGAGTGCCGGTAAAAGCCACATACACCGCATTCGGCAGGGCCGTGCGCAAGTGATGTGCAAGACCGTGGCGGAGTGCTCCAGTCTTCTGGTCCATCTTGGCCTCGAAGCCATATTGCGTTCGGTGGGCCTCATCGACCATCACGATGACGTTTGAGCGGTCGGTGAGTTCCGGGAAGCCCTCGCCGCGCCCCGGCCGGAATTTCTGGATCGTCGAGAACACGATGCCCCCGACTTGTCGATCCAGCAGCGCCTTCAATTCCTCTATGCTATCGGCCTGGACCGGTGTCTCACCGAGCAAATCCTTGCACCGCCCGAAGGTAGCAAATAACTGGTTATCAAGATCGTTGCGGTCGGTCAGGACCAGAACCGTTGGGTTCTCAAGTTCCGCCAGGTGCATGGCCCGCCCGGCAAGAAATGTCATCAAAAGCGATTTCCCCGAGCCTTGCGTGTGCCAGATCACGCCGCCTTTGCCATCTTCACCCCGCGCACTGAGGATCGAAGCCATTGCTTTTCGCACAGCATGAAATTGATGATACCCAGCCGCTTTCTTGATCGGGCCTTTGCCTTCGTCTTCGAACACCGTGAACCAGCGCAGCATATCGAGCAGTGCCGATCGGTTTAGCAAACCCTCCGTCAGCGTGTTCAGCGCGAGCCCCTCGCGCTCAGACAGGATGGTCTCGCCATCGACCGTCCGCCAACGCATGAAACGGCCGAACCCAGCTGAAAGCGTTCCATATCGCGCGTTCAGACCGTCGGAGATCACCGAGAACACCGTGGTTCTGAACAGATTCGGTATATCGGCCTTATAGGTCTCTATTTGATTGAAGGCCGCCTCTATGCCCGCACCTTCAGTGCCTTTCAGCTCCACCACGACGAGGGGAAGGCCATTCAGGTAAATCACAATATCCGGGATCCGCGAGGTTCGTCCCACCATGTCAACCTGATTGAAAACGTGCCAGGCGTTGTCCTCATCCTCCCAATCAATCAGACGCGCGCGTTCGTGGCGTTCTTCACCTTGGCTTGAATAGGTGATTGGAACGCCTCCGATCATAAGCCCGTGGAGCCTACGGTTCTCCGCCATAAGATCCCCGGCAAAGACCTCGTCAGTGACACGGGTCATTACCTCCTGCACCGCACCATCAGGTAAATCAGGGTTCAAGCGCCGCACAGCTTTCTCAAAGATCTTCCGCAGAACTGCTTCGTGGAAGCTACGGCGCTCGGGATCACGCTTCTCGGGCGAAATCTCTGCGCCGGAATCGGCGACATAGCCGAGCCCCGCGAGCCTTTCCATCATCACGTCTTCCAGGTCGGATTCGGAGTTCCAAGCCATCAGAAACCCCCACCGGGCTTCATGCGCGCCGCCAGACCCCACACAGGCTCGGAGAAGGTCTCATCCATCTTCCGGTAGTGGTCGACCAGCCAAGCGATCATCTCAGGCCAATTCTCTTTGCTCTGGCTCTGTGTCGACCTCTTACAAGCAATCATGCTGACCTTTTTGTCGTCCAACCGGCGCCATTCAAGTTCCTTGTCAAATTTCTCTTCATACAGAGCTCTATTTTCGATGAGTTGGTCGAAGAGCCATTTGTTGTCATCGGAACTATCGCGTCCCAACTCAAACTGAACGCGAATTTCACTCTTGACGAAAATCAGTCGAATATAGCAGCCGCCTATCCCAGTTCGGGAGTCCAGCCAGTGTTTCTTCGATGGGGTGATGTTGAGCCACCTGTCCAATCCCGCTTCATTCATACCCGCGAGCACCTCCCCCCAGAAGTCTGCATTCAGAGATTCACTTCTACCTTTCGCTCCCTTGGCCGACTTCTCCTCACTGTCCTTCTCAGCCATGCGGATCATGTAATCGGCCGCCTCGGGTGTCGGGATCACCTGCTGAAGGTCGATGAACATCTCGTCACCGAACTTATAGGGCACGACCTTGATGCAGCGCGCGTCGATCTGGTGCTCGCGCAGCCAGAGCACCGTCGCCGTCACCTCCCGCCGGAAATTCGCGGCGATAAAGACGACGCGCTGGTTGGTTCCGTCGTTGAGGACGACCTCGTCCAGCGTGTCCTCTCCCAGGAACTCGCAAATCAACCCGGCCGCATCGCCGCCGCCTTGCCGGTCGAGATATTGCTGAAAGATCCCGACGATTTCAGCCTTCTTCAGACTGGAGCAGTAGGCGGCGTATTTCAGCGCTTGCCAAACGACATCGCGGCCGGAATCGTCCAACTTATTCTCAATGATGACGAGCTGCCCTCTCTCGTCCAATGCCAGCAGATCGAGCCGTTCGCGGGTGCCGTCGAACCCGTCGAACTCCTTCTGAATGATCAGCAGCCCCTCCTCGCCCTCGCTCATCGCCTCGCAGAGCGCGTCCGGCATCGAGGCGAGCCATTCTTGTAGGTGTTCCCGTTCTCGGAACCCCACTTCGGAAAAACTTGTGCGTTCAAGCTTGCGCAGGCGGTTGGCGGAACGGTCAATTTGAAACACTACATGGCACCTTCGATGGAAATCACTTTCTCAAGAACGAGCTGGGCGTACGAGACCCAATCATAAAGTAGATGATTGTTCGGCGTATCTCCGCGATATAGCCAAAAGCGATCATACCCCAGCGTATCGTCCGTAAGGGATGGGCCGGGGGCAAAATTTTCGCCGCTTCCAAAGCAAATAGCGTCACCTACTATTTGTAGAGAAACTTCCCGCACTAAATGTTCGAACTCATCATGTTGTCCAATAATTGCTATTGCGGCTTCAGATTGCGAACTTGCCTTCTCGTCGAACTCTTCCAAAAAATGTAGGATTGATCCGACGGCTACTATCTCTGCGCCACTCTTGCAGTACTCCAGCATCCCATGGATCATGAAAGCTGCATCTTGGAGTTCCTCTCGGCATTCCGGTTCAAATGAACCTCTGCTCATACCATCGCCTCGACCTGTGTCTGAGCCTCGCGGATGCGGAGTTCGCCGGACATGAGACGGGGAAGAAGGGTGTCACGGAGGGTGGCGAGGTTTGCGTTCTCCGCGCAGAGGCCCGCGACCCTATCGAACCATGTCCCGGCGAGTTCGCGGAATGCGTTCCGGACCGGGTCTGGCGCGACCACGCATGGTAGTGGCCTGAAATTCTTCTTCGAGATCTCCTGGAAGGTCGATCCGTTCGCGTTCGCCAAGATCGCATCCATGTTGGACTGGACCCAGAAATACGCTTCGACCGAGGAGATCCGGTCGGTTTCGCGTAGAGCGATGAAGCCTTGGTTCACCGCGACCGGGTTCTGCGCGATGGCGACGTATCCGATGGGAGCACGCGACGACAAAAGGACGGTTCCCGCCGGGGAGAGCCCGGAGGATATCTTGGCGAGCCCGGCATCGGTCAGGGTCCTGTCCGTCTCGAACAGGACGGGCTGGCCGAGTCTCGATAAGTCCCGAGGCGTCGCCCAACGGTGCGGGCCATCCCAGAAGGCCGGTTCTTTGGTCTTCGGGGTTGCGCCGCCGACCGTCTCGGCCACCTCCCCTATGGTGGACATCTCCCAACCCTTCGGCAGGCCGTCTGGGCCGAAGCTGTCGGGGAAGAGGGCGGCGGTGGTGGCGTCCATGTGGGCGGGAGGCTGGCCGAGGGCGCGGGCGTGGACGGGGTCGAAATCCACGAACCAAGACCGATAGAGCGCCCGCGCCATCGCCTCCAATGTCGCGCTCATCCGGCGGTTCAGCTCGATTTTGTCGTCGAGGGCATTCAGCAGGCGCGCAATTCTTTTCTGTTCAGAAACAGGAATAGAAGGTAACGCGATGCGCCCTATGATCGACTTGTTAAGATTGGGCATGGTTGCCCCGATTGCCTGTTCCCTGATCCATGAAACAGTTGAGGGTGTCGCAAGATACCACGCGAGAAATTTCGGGTCGATCGCATCGCAGTTTTCTACCCGCGCTCGGATTGCACCGGTGCCGCAGATGAAGCCTTCTTCTGACGAACGTATCCTTGCCGTGCGCCCGGTTGCTTGCGCGCCGCGGCGCGCGAAAAGGATATCATCTGCTTGCATGCGATGCCGTCGAAGTTCCTCTGCCTTTTTGCGGGTGATCTTCGGGAGCACCGAATGGTCAATTCGGCCTTCTTGGATCCCTTCGGTCGGGATCACAGGAACGCCTTCATCCTG
Organism: Salipiger sp. 1_MG-2023; assembly: GCF_030547555.1. Taxonomy (NCBI): domain Bacteria; kingdom Pseudomonadati; phylum Pseudomonadota; class Alphaproteobacteria; order Rhodobacterales; family Roseobacteraceae; genus Salipiger; species Salipiger sp. 1_MG-2023. The sequence goes on from NZ_JAUOQN010000070.1 coordinate 13,864, forward strand.
ATAATCGTATGAATGCAGTTGCGAACCGAACGGGCCGGTTTGTAGGCTCAAGGCACCTTCGTCGATGAGCCGCGATAAGGTCACCTCATCGCTCATCTCAAGGTCCCCAGCCGCGCCTCGATCTCGTTCTCCAACCGGCGCCCCTCGGCAAATTGGGCGCGCAATTCCGCTGTCAGCCGGTCGAATTTCTCCTCGAAGGGTTCGCCATCATCCTCAGCCGCGCTGGCGCCGACATACCGTCCCGGGGTCAGGACGTAGTTGTGCTTTGCGATCTCCTCCAAGGAGGCCGCCTTGCAGAAGCCCGGCTCGTCGGCATAGGCGCCCGCGTTCGGCTCTCCTCGCCAGGCGTGATAGGCGGTGGCGATGCGCGCGATCTCGTCGCGCGACAGCTCCTTCTGCTTGCGCGACCCAGGCACCAGCGCGCCCATCTTGCGAGCGTCGATGAACAGAACCTCGCCGCGCCGGTCGCGCAGCTTGGCGTCTTTTGCAATGCCGTTCGACTTGTCCTTTGCCAGGATCCAGATGCAGGCCGGGATCTGCGTGCCATAGAAAAGCTGCCCCGGCAATGCGACCATAGCGTCAACCGCCCCGCCTTCGACCATGGCGCGGCGAATGTCGCCTTCACCGCTCGACATCGACGACATGGAGCCATTGGCCATCACCACGCCGGCGATGCCGGTGCTGCCCAGCTTGTCATAGATATGCTGCATCCAGGCAAAGTTGGCGTTGCCGACCGGGGGCGTGCCGAATGTCCAGCGCCGGTCTTCGGCCAGGATGTCGCCCGACCAGTCCGAGATGTTGAAGGGCGGGTTGGCCATGACGAAGTCGAACTTCTCATCCGGGAAGGCATCGCGCAGCAGCGTTCCTTCCGCGTTCCACTGAATGTTCGCCATGAGACCGCGAATGGCGAGATTCATGCGTGCGAGACCATAGGTCGTGTGGTTCCGCTCCTGCCCGTAGACGGCAAGATCGGCGCGGCGCCCGGCATGGTTTTCGAGGAAACGTTCTGACTGCACCATGAACGACCCCGATCCGCAGCACGGCTCATAGAGCCGCCCCTTCATCGGTTCGATCATGTCGACGATCAGTTCGACAACGGGTTTGGGCGTGTGGAAATCGCCGCCCCGCTTGCCCTCGTTGCTGGCGAATTCCGAGATGAAGTACTCGTAAATGCGGCCGATCAGGTCGAAATCTTTGGGCGTTCCGTCGAACTCGATATTCGAGAAGAGATCGATCAGGCCGGTGACGATGGCCGGGTCCAGCGCCTCGCGTCCGAATACCTTGGGCAGCGCGCCTTTCAGCTGTTCATTGTCGGCCTCTATCGCGCGCATGGCGTTGTCGACCTTGACCCCGATACCTTTGTCCTTGGCGTTCGCGGCCAGCGTGCTCCAGCGCGCGGCCTCGGGCACCCAGAAGATACCCTCTGCAAGGTATTCATCGACATCCTCGGCCACATCCAGGCCTTCGGGCAGAAGCGCGTCATACTTGCGCTGGAAGGCAACACCGATGTAGCGGAGGAAGAGCAGCCCCAACGCCACATGCTTGTATTCGCCCGGGTCCATGGAACCGCGCATCTTGTCCGCAGCTGCGAACAACGTCTTTTCGATAGCCATCTGTCGTCCCTCTCCGGCGTTGGTTCGCCAGCCGGTTGTATTTCTCAACAGAGTTATCAGACGAAATCGACGCGGGATCAATTCCCTTGTGTCGGGCATGCGCGATCAGGATCGAAGATTTTTTTGCACCCCTGCGTCTTTTTTCTTTTTCCCCGGACGCCGTCAGCCCCATATGAATTGCAAGGGGTGATCGGACCTCAGATGTCATCGCTTGAAGTACCGGTCCCCCTGATCATTCCCCTTGAGGGGTTAGGATATGCTCTGCTTGGACAGGGTTCCTATATGTGATCTTCCCCCATGAGGGGTTAGGAGACGATCGAAACTGATCGAGTACCTGTATGTAATGGTCCCCCCTGAGGGATATGTAAAAAAGACGGTCTTCGGGCCGTCTTTTTTCATTTCGACGTTTTTTACCTATCTGAAAAAGCACCACGTCCTTTTCACTACCCCGTCGGGGTGGTAGCGCGAGGTAACGGTATTACCGGCGCTTACCAATACCAAAAACAGGAGCCGGACATGGCCGACACAAAGCACAACAGCAAACTCGAAGCGCGGATTCGGGCGGCGATAAGCAAGCTCATGCAAGCGGGCAGCCCAGTCACCAATGAAACGGTCCGCAAGGCGCTCGACGGCGGATCATTCCGCGACATTGGCCCAATTGTTAAAATGGTGAAAGCGGAGATCGAAGCCAAGGAAGAGGTCGCAAGGGCCGCCCCTCCCATGCCCGAGGATTTCAGCGATGCCGCAAACGCGATGTGGGACCTCACCTGGCGCCTTGCCGATGAGCTTGCTGCCGCGGAGCGTCATGGCCACGCCATGGAGGTTGATCGCCTGAAAGCCGAGACGGACGAAGCCCTGGCGAATTGCGGTCTCGTCGAAGACGAACGAGACGCGGCGGAATTGCGCGCAGATGAAACAGCGAAACATCTCGCTGCCGTGGAAGCCGAGCTCTTGCAGGCAAAGTTCGAAATCGCCAGCTTGAGGGGGCAACTGGCGGAGCGCGAAAAATATGTTGAGGCACGTATCGCGGAGCTGAAAGCAGCCGATAGCGCTGAAAAGACCGCAGATGAGGAATCCGGGGCGTCGTCGGCCGTATCAGCCGACAAGACCAAAGCTACGCCTGACGACACGCAGCTGGACATGTTCTCCCGCAAAAAATCTGCAGGCAAGAATCCCGAGGCCACTGATCCGATTGCTGCGGAGTGACTCATATATAGCAACCTTGGCGCATCCAGTTTGGCATTCCGCCAGTTTGGATGCGCCCAATCTTATCCCCGCCTACGCACGCGTTGCCGATCCTTCCTGATAACTCGGATCGGGGCGGGTTCGGAGTCGAGATGAAGGCGTGCCCGGTCGGGGTCCCCAGCCGCATCGGGGTCATGTTTACCTGATTCAAGGTCATAGCCGCGTTGCTGCGCTGCGAATTCTAAAGCGGCGACCCCGCGCTCGAGATCCTGTGCGAGGTCTGGCCTTTCATCGCATATTTTTATCGACTGCCACGAGGCAACCCAAGTACGGCGCAGAGAAACGTTCGACATTTCGTCAAGCCGTTTCTGCAGTTCACCGGTGTCGCAACCATGATCAACGAACATCGCGCCAGGGAACGCGCCCCGGTCGAGCGGCAATGCTACGCCTTGTATGATCTTCGACAACGGCTCTGGAACCAGCTGACCGGCTCGTTCTCGTTCTTCAGCGATCACTTTGGCGGCTTTCTGGTTCTGAGCTTTCTCTTTTGCCAGTCGCGTTTGCCAACTGCGGATGTTGAAGGCTTTCTTGGCAAGATCCACCACGAAGCCGTAGGCAGGGCGAACAACGTCCATAAGCGTTTTGCGCTGTATCTTCGACTTCGGTGCGCCTGGGCCGAACTCCAATCCCTCCCCCCTGTCTTCCGTAGGCGCTCGATAGTCGAGCTCGCGGTTTGCAATGGCCCTGCATCCTCGATCAAGTGCGCGGCGGAGTGCGATTGCGTCCGCTTCAGCAGCTTCCGCTCTGAGCGTTCTCTCGGTCGCTTCAGCCTCTCGATGCAGGATGTCCGCATCGCGGCGCTCAACGGCTTTCTCGCGGCTCTCCAACCTCGCCTGGCGTTCTTCTTGCGCACCTTCCCAAGCATTGAAGTCGACAAGCTGATCCTCACGGGCCGCGATATCTCTGGCGAGCGCCTTGGCGCGGCCATATTCCCTTCGGCTCCATCGATCGCGCCCCGGGCCGATACGCATCAGGCCCGCCGGAGCAAACACCTCTTCATGGAGTTTGTCCTGCCACTCCCTCATGGCATCGCAATAGGCGATATTGGCTTTCTTGCCGAGTTCCTTCGACTTCATTTCGCCGGATCTGTTCACGGCGTCTTTTGCAACCCGCCCAGGATGGAGGTGATCCACACGCCCCCTGACTGGATCAGTTGCGAATACATGCAGATGTAGGTGCTCCTCATCCCAGTGAACCACACCAGCGAGCACTACCCCGCCCGCTTTGCCAATGCGATTGCACTCCCACTCCAAAGCCTGTTCCAAAAGATCTACGGCTTGTCGTTTTAGATCGGCGTCCGACAATGCATCCTCAGTCAAAACAGGCAGTGAAAAGACGCTCGCATAGAGCGTGGCAGCATCCTTGCGGAGCTTTCTCTTCATCTCGACCGGCTGCTTCCCTTTTACGCGCTTGATGTAGGGCTCTTTCATCTGCGATGCCGCCTCTTGCATCTTTCGCATGTCCTGAAATGTTGAGACCGCGCGCGGAAGGATCTGTGGCCCTGGCCGACCGGAAATGACATGTGCCGAAGCGCACGCTATTCGCTCTGCCTCATCAAGGATCTCTTGCGCCGTCCATCTACGTTGGCCATTCTTTCGTCGCGCATGCGGCTCAGGCCCCTCTCCTTTCGTTCCTTTGTTGGACCACATCTCAATGTGACCGAACTGATAGCCTTCCATGACCATTGCTTCACCTCCTGTCAGATCCCGATCAGGTGAAGCGGAATTAGGGAGACGAACTTCGTTCCCAGAATTGATTTGGCAAAGAATCCATCATCAATCGGTACACATAGGGACCGACTATGTGTATTGCGCGGCGCTTCGCGCGCTACATACACACTGCCGGCTCTCCGAGGGCCGCTCGCCGCGGGGCCTCCTGCGCGGAGAGCGGCCGGGCGTCGTTCGCCACTCCCCGGCACCCCTGGCGTCTCCGACGGGCCAGGGAAGGTCGTTCCGCACTCCTTCCCCGGCACCCCATCCTGCTCGCGCCCCGCGCGGCCAAGAGAGGGGCGCCTCTCCTGGACCTCTCCCACTGCGCCATGAACATTGGCCCGACTATGCTGGAACGGTCGGATTTAGTGCGCTGTCGCACTTCTATTTTGTCGGACCCTCTGCGTGAGACCCGACAAAATAGAGGTGCGCAGATGAATACCGTAGGCCGGCAGCCGGAGAAAACGGGGGCTGATCCACTATGGTCGTTCACAGACTCAAACGCGGCACGGTAGGGTTTTCGTCACGCCCTGCAGGAAGGTTTCTGCCAAGACATGCAAAACCTATTTCAGTCCACCCTTGGCTTGGGTGCAATGCCGCCTGCTGGCACCGCGGTTTTGGAAGCCGGTCTTATGCCGCGAGGCCGGCTTCGAAAGCCACGGGAGCTATTGCTGCGCGCAAGTTGGATGCCATGCAAAGAAGCGGATCGGAACACCCGCGCATGGCAATTCGAGATCATCGCTGCCCCTTCAGCGATGATCAACCTCACCGCAATCTCCTGCGCGGCGAGGTTTGACCAGCACCGGATGTTCAGGACGGCATTCCGCCGTTCGCGGATGCTGCGGAGCCCAAGAATGGGAAATTATGATTTTATCATCAACACCTACATGGGCGTGCCCCTCGATACAGCGGCCCGCCTTACGCGAAGCTTCCTCCAGCGCCACGGGGTAGTGTCCCAACGCTTGGTGTAGGAGGCCGCGCGCGGAGCCCCCGGCGTAGCGCAGCGCGCGGCCGGGTGTG
>NZ_JAUOQN010000071.1:0-19219 GCF_030547555.1 Salipiger sp. 1_MG-2023
GTTGGTTCTCGCAACCCGACCCTACCGGGAAACCCGATGGCCACCGTAAGCTACACCACGTCTGGGGACGTCACCCGTGCGATGGCAACATGATTTCTTCGCGATCGACACGCCTAGAAACCCGTCCGAGGTGAAGCGCTCTGCCAATGATGCCACCGTCAGCTATTCGTTCATCACCGCGTCGCTGCCGCGCGAGAGCTTTCCCGTCTCGTCCCGAATGCGGGCGGCGCGCGATGCCTTCGAAGGGCCCCGCCGTGCCTGCAGCGTCTATGACAATTCCGGCGCGGACGATCCTTTCCTGATCGAGATGATCCTGAAGGAGCTGCTGCCGACGCGCAGCATCTTCGCCGGGCCAGAGAATATCCTGCTGACCGCGCGCACCCAGCACGCCTTGCACATGATTGCTCAGGTGAGGATGCGGCCCAGCACGCAAGTCGCCTTCGAAGACCCCGGCGATCCGGATGCGCGGCACGGTATTCCGCGCTCGGGCACCCGCCTGTTCCCGGTGCCGTTCGACAAGGACGGGCTGGTGCTGGATGCGATACCGCAAGCGGCGGACCTCCTCTACACGACTCCAAGCCACCAACTGCTCGGAAACGTTAGCATGTCGACCCCGGGAAAGATCCGGCTGCACCAGATGGCCGCCGCCACCGGCAAGGTCATCATCGAAAACGACTACGATTCCCAGTTGCGCTTCATCGGGCAGTCTTCGGCGCCGAGTGCGGCAAATGGGGTGGACAATGTCATCTATGTCAGGCGCTTTTCCAAGGATCTCGGGGCGATCTGCCGGGACGCCGTTGTTGCGGCCCATGCCGATGTCATCGCTGCCATTCGCGACTGCCGCCGCTGCCAGATCCGAAACCTGTCGGGGCACGAACAGCGCGCGCTGGCGCATTTCATCTCGAGGGGTGGCTACGAAAGGCAGATCCGCAGCCTTCGGCGCATCGCGAAACGGCGCTGGCAAAGTTGTAACCGGCTTGTCTCTAGGTTCCTTGCAAGGTGGGACATGCCGCCGTCCTCGGACGGCGAAACCTGTGGATCCGCGCGCCGGGAGGGCTTGATACCATCGAGTTCGCCGCCCGGCTGCGGCGCCGAAAACTGGTCAACGAACCCGGTCGGGTTTTCTTCGACGATCTGGAAAACGGGCGCAGCTTCATCAAGCTCTGCCTTCTTCTGATGGATGAGGAACGGCAGGAGGCCGAGCTTCCGGTCGCGCTTCATTCAATCGAGCAAGGGGTCGAGGACGGATTTCTTTAGGGTAGCAAGGTCGGCTGTGACAGGTCAGCGCGCAACAATGGCCTTGTGCTTGGGGATCCCTCAATGGCGATACCGTTACAGATCAAACCAGTTTTTGGAATGGCTTATGGGGCGCGAGATAACAGGCTTGTGGAGCAATTGGCGCCGTATTGATTGCGCTCGTGGCGCGGTGGGGCATCGACGCGCATCGGTTGCAGACCGGCTGGATCGGATCACGTCCGTCAAGCTGGTGTAAACTTCCAGATGGCCTGGGGTGATGATCAGGCGGCTTTCATGGTTATGTTGAGGCGCGGGCCGATTTCCTCCTTGTCGATCTGGGCGAAGGCCTCGAGCATCCCGGTCGCGGCTTTAGGTCTGCCGGTCGTCGGTTTGCTCGAACCGGCCTGCCCCGATCACCCGCAGGCTCGAGGCCTCGTTGGGGCGCGGGGCGGATCAGCAAGCAATCTGGGGCGCTGTTTGCCCGCCGAACCCGACGCTGCCGACGTGGTGTTTGGCCTTCTTGTTTCGTTGCCTGGCAAGGACGCTGGACGCGGTTTGCCCTGCCCCTCATGAGAGGGGGTGGTCAATCGGGGTCGTGCTGTGCGGCCTGAGCCAGCGGGGGCGGGGAAAGGTCTGGCTAGCAGGTCAGGATCAGTGTCGTCCATGAGATTGGCGCGCTTGGGCCACCCGGCGCCCTGTTTCGACAGCATATGCGGTCCGGTCGCCCGGAGGCCTGGCCGATCGAGGCGGCAACGACCCTGTGCTTGCCCTTCGAGACATGCGCCAAGGCGTTGCGCACCCAGGGAACGCGCCGCCGCTGCCATCTTGCCTCGATGACCCGTGCGACGTGGCGCAATGACCACCGCGACAGGTCTCTGACCACCGGCTTTACCCCGCCGAGGCTGCGGGCCTTCAGTGCGCGCAGGAACTCCGTCCAGACGGTCTCGGCCGCGGGCGACCTCAGCCCCTGGCGGATGATTTCCCTGCGGCTTTCGGTGTTGGAGGCCAGGGCGATCGTGGCCGCGACCGAGACGAGGCACCCGCCCGGCCGTTGACTAAGACAAGTCTCATCCAGCCAAGCATCGGGGCATTCGCCAGCGAGCGGTCGGTTCCGGAACGCGCAAACCCGTTCACCGATGTCTTTGCAACGCTTCGAGACCCTGCCTTTCGAAAGGCCGCCCAGCCCCATGGCCTGCACTGGGCCGTGTCGAGGCGTCGCTGATCTGGGCTTCCTGAATGACGGCACCCAACGCCTGCCCGGACGTCTTGCGCACCGCGAGGACGCCCGGAAAATCGCTGCCCTGCGGTAGCTTGGGCAGCCGCAGGTTCCGCGGAGACGGGTGTCCAGCGCCCTGTCGCGCTGGCGATTGCGCCACGTTGTACGCCGATCAGCCCGTTCATGCCATCCAGCACCAAGCAAGCCGTCGACTTCATCAGTTGCAGGACTTCCTAGGCGAAGCTGCGAAGCAAATCGCCCTGTCGGGCATGGCCAGAGGTCCGGACAGGCCTATTGTCGTTTTGGTCAACCACCGGCCGGCAAGGCCATGCGCCGCATGGTCCGCGTTTGGGGCCGGTTGACGCCGCGATATACCGCCTAGAGCATACACCTCGATGGCCACCCCGCCCGACACCGGCAGCGCCGATGAAATTAAAGAACGTCCTCGGACGCTACCGGATCGCAGCCGGCGTACCGTTTCGAACCATGGAGCTGACTTAATCGATCAGCACCCGGCCCCCGCACAGCAATGGGTTGGGTGCTGAGCCTGGCTACAACGCTGGCAACTGTCCGTTCGGGAAAAAATGGGAGGGGGGCGCTGTTGCTTTGCTCGCCGCCGTGGGTCCGATCAGGAGACGGCTGCAACAATCATAAATTCCACCAGATAGTCAGGTGTTGCAAGCTTGGCCTCACCGCAGGCGCGAGCAGGGGGATTGGCCGGGTCTACCCATGCGTCCCAGACTGCGTTCATTTCGGCAAACAGAGACATGTCGGAAAGCCAGATGGTGGCCGAGAGAATATGCGATTTGTCCGAGCCGGCAACGGCAAGGAGGCGCTCTGCCTCAAGGAGGGCAGCCTTGCTCTGTTCGGTCACATCAGCGCCTTCGCCGACCTGACCCGCAAGATAAATCGTGCCGTTGTGCACGACAGCCTGGCTCATACGTGCGCCGGGTTCGATACGTGTGATATTCATGCTGGGCTCCTAAGAATGAGAGTTAAGTATGGGATGGATTTTCCGGGGCATCGTTGCGCCTTGTGGATCAGGGAAAACGAAGCAATCTGCCATCGCGGTCATCTAGCAGCATCCTTCGGTTAGCCGTGTGATCGCACTGCCGAGATGAAGGCACGGGTCCGCGGTTCCGTGGGTGAGCTGAGCACCTGTTCGGGCGTGCCGGTTTCCACCACTTCACCATGATCCATGAACAGGACCCGATGCGCCACGTCTCGTGCAAACCCAAGTTCGTGTGTCACGATGATCATGGTGATGCCGGTCTCGGCGAGGCTGCGCATCACGTTCAGCACCTCGCCTACCAGTTCGGGGTCAAGCGCCGACGTGGGCTCGTCAAAAAGCAGCACCTCGGGCTCCATCGCCAGCGCGCGTGCGATGGCGACACGTTGTTGCTGGCCACCCGAAAGCTCGGAGGGATAGGCATGCAACTTCTGCCCAAGCCCGACCTTGGTCAGAAGATCCTCAGCTTTTGTACGAGCTTTGGCTCGGGAATGGCGCAGCACCTGGATCGGGCCCTCGGTGACGTTCTCCAGCGCGGTCTTGTGCGGAAAGAGGTTGAAACGCTGGAAGACCATGGCCGTTTTCAGCCTTTGCCGGGCGATTTCGCGGTCAGTGAGCTCGCGCAGGCGGTCACCGTCGCGGCGATACCCGACAAGATCACCGGCCACCACCAGCTGTCCACCGCTGACTGTTTCAAGCTGGTTGATGCAGCGCAGAAAGGTGCTCTTGCCAGAACCCGAGGGGCCGATGATGCAGAGAACCTCGCCTTTCTGCACCGCAAGATCGATACCTTTGAGCGCATGAAAGGTGCCGAAATATTTTTCGAGCCCGTAAGAGGCGACGATTGGGTTGGCGGTCATGTCCTGCTCCCGTGCTGGCGGACGCCTTTGGCGTAGAATTTTTCGATGCGGCTTTGCAGGATGCTCATGATGGTGACGATGAGCAGGTACCAGATCGAGGCCACGATCAGCAGCTCGATCACCCGCGCATTGGCGTAATAGATATTCTGTGCAGAGTGCAGGATCTCGGAATACTGGATGACCGAAGCCAGCGAGGTCAGCTTGACCATGCCGATCCATTCGTTGCCGATCGGCGGCACGATCACACGCATGGCCTGCGGGATGACGATGCGGCGCAGGCATTGCAACTGCGGCATCCCGATGGACTGCGCAGCTTCATACTGGCCGCGATCCACTGACATCAGACCGGCGCGCACCACTTCGGAGGTATAGGCCCCTTGCTGGATGCCAAGACCGAGCAAGGTGGCGACGAAGGGAGTCATCAGATCAACGGTCGATATTGAAAAGACGCCGGGAATGGCGATGCTTGGGAAGATAAGCGCGAGGTTGAACCAGATCAGCAGTTGCAGCAGCACTGGCACGGCGCGGAAGAACCAGACGTAGCCGCGCGAGGACCAGCTGAGCACAGGGTTGCTCGACAGGCGCATGATCGCAAAGATCACGCCCAGAGCGATGCCGATCAGCATTGCGAGGATCGACATGATCACGGTATTCACGAGGCCGCTCATGATGGCGGGTACGGTGAGAAAGCGGCCGACGTAGCTCCACTCGATCTTGCCGACGGCAAAGCCGTAGGCGATGCCGCCGAGCGCCAAAAGGATCAGCGCCGCCGACAGGTAGCGACCGTGGTAGCGACGGTGGATGACCGGCAGATCGGCATAGGGGTTGGGGGGCAAGGTCATGTGTCTGGGGTCCTGTCGGAATGTGTCTGTGTTTCGAGGACGATCTTTCCGAGGTGGCCTCGGCTTTCCATGAAGCGGTGCGCCTGTGCAACCTCTGCAAGGGGAAAGCGCCGTGCGATACGCGGTGTGAGCGCGCCCGTCTCGACCAGCGGCAACAGGTCCTGCCGGGCACCGCTGATGATCCGGGCCTTGGCCGAAACCGGGCGATCGCGCAGCGAAGTGGTGAACAGCGTCAGCCTCTTGGCCATCATCCGGCCGAGCGGTGCCTGTGCCTCGGGGCCGCCCATAAGGCCGATGAGCGCGATCCGCCCGTCCATTGCCGCTGCGGTGACGTTGGCGGTCAGGTGCGAGCCTCCCATGACGTCAAGGATAAGGTCGGCGCCTTGCCCGCCTGTCAGGGCGAGAACCTTCGCGGCGCAGGCTTCGGCGTCGCGTCCGTCGATCACATGGTCGGCGCCAAGGCTGCGGACAAATTCCGTTTTCGAGGCGCTGGCGCAGGCAATCACGGTCAGGCCCATCGCGTGGCCAGTCTCGACCGCAAAGCTGCCCATGCCGCCCGAAGCGCCATGAACAAGCAAGGTCTGGCCGCGCGCCATGCCTCCGAGATCGACGAGATTGGACCAGATCGTGGCCATCGCTTCCGGAAGGCAGGCAGCTTCTGCCGCATCCAGCCTTTCAGGCCAAGGCAACAGGTGGTCGGCGCGAGCGCAGAGCCAATCGGCCTGCGCCCCGCCATCACTTAGCGCACAGACCCTGTCACCGACCTTCCAGCCGGTGACATCGGGGCCCAGTGCGTCGATTTCACCAGCGGCTTCGATCCCGGCGACCGGGCTGGCAAGCGCGTAACGCCCGCGCGCCAGCAGCAGGTCCGAATAGTTGAGGGCCGCCGCCGCCACGCGTAGGCGCACCTCTCCCGGTCCGGGTTGGGGGATGGGCTGCGCGCGCAAAGCGAAAGGTGCCCCGCCTGCTGCCTTGCCCCAAACCACGGCCTGCATCTTGGTCGCATCAAGGATCTGGGCCGTCATGGATCAGGTGCCCTGATCGATCGAAACTTCGGTCAGCGCCTGCGCTTCCATGCCAAAGGCTTCCAGCGCGGCCCCATAGGCGCCGTTCTCGATGATCTCGGTCACGCCCTGCGCCACCGCATCACGCAGTTCGAGGTATTCGGTGCCGAAGGCGAAGCCAAAAAGCGTGCGCGTGATCGGTTCGCCGATGCTGTCGAAAGTGCCCGGCTCCTGCGCCATAAGGTAGGCGACGTATTCCTGCCCGAGGATGCCCGCATCGAGACGTCCCTGCATCAGCGAAAGGCGGGTGTCGGTTGCTCCGCCTGTGCCCAGAACGTTCATCGCGTCGAGCCCTGCGCCAACGCAGTGCTCCTCGTTCCATGCTTCGAGCGAGGGCAGATAGCTAGTGGTCCGCGGTGCCCCGACCGCGTGGCCGCAGAGATCGGCGTTTTCGGTCAATTCGGCGGCGGTGTCGGCAAGGCCAAACGGTTGTGCGCCGGTCGACAGGTAATCGACAAAGGACATGGTTTCGCGGCGGCTCGGCAGGTCCGAAATTGCGGTGCCGATCATGTCGATACGACCGCTGGCGACCGAGGTCATCAGCTGCTCGAAGCCCATGTCTTCGTAACGGATTTCAAGATCAAGCACCTCGCCAAGCGCGTCTACCAACAACACGTTGATGCCGGCGCGCTCGTTGGTCTCGGGGTTGCGGAAGGCCATCGGAGGATAGGTGCTTTCGATGCCGACCGAGAGGTAGCCTTTTTCCCTGATATCCGCGGGGACCATTTCGGCCGCGGTTTCGGCAAAGGCAGCGCTGGCGGCGAGACCAAGCACCAAGGACGAAGCCAGAGTTGTAATTTTGAAAGTCATCGGGAATCTCCACTGTTGGTTTCGGGATCGCAGGATCTGGCGCGCGCAGAGGATCCCACGCTGCGCGCGCGTTACGGGGAGCTTTTCGCTCCCTTCGTATTCATGTGAGAGAAAACCGAGGGGGGCGCCGCAAATTCAGGCCGGTCTGTTTCCCTCGACAACGGACGAGTCGGGCGCACTGTCCGGATCAATCGCGCGCAGCCTGTAGGCCTCGGCCTTGGGCGCCCAGCCCGCGTAGAGCGCTGCCATATCTTGCAGGGGCGTTTTGGAGTCGTCGACGCGCAGGTCGGTATCCTTCAGCTCGTCCGCGCCCATGACGACCAGGGATGCGGATTGCAGCGGATCACGCTCGCTGCCCGCCGCTTCGCCCGCCAGCATCCCGGCCAGAAGCCGCAGTTCAAGGGGCCCTGATGCCGCTTCGAAGCCGCGAACCATCTCTGGCAGGACCTCGGCGCTGCCAAGAAAATTGCCTATGGCAAGGCAATCGGTTCCGACGAGGCCGCCGGTATGGTCGAGGCAGGAGTCCCCAGTGTGGTGGACCCCGTCGCCTTGCATGGTCAGCACGCCAAGCTGGCGCCAATGCGGGGCATGGGCGGCGCTGCGCATTGCCTCCAGCACGCCAGCCGCGTCAGAGCCCTGCTCGAAAGCGCGCAAGCCGACGCGGTGCAGTCGCGGATCGGTGCGGGCCTGCGAGAAAACCACGCAGCCGGGCAGCACGGCCCCGCAGCGCGCGCCGACGGCAACCGATGACGTGGTGACGGCAAAGCCGATGCGGCCAGTATCGGGGCAACGTCCAGCGAGCGAATAGGTCATTCTTCGATCTCCACGCCGGTCTGTGACGTGATCAGCCCGTAATGCTCGATCCGGCGGTGTTTCGCGAAGTTGAACACCGAGCGGCGGATGTAGTCCCCAAGTTCCAGATCGCAGTTGTACGAGATCACCTCGTCCTCTTCGGTGACCGCGCGGGTGACAGTTTCGCCGGTGGGGGCAATAATAGCGGAGCCCCCGATCATAGTGAAGCCATCTTCCGATCCGCATTTGCCTGCTGCCATCAGCCAGGCACCGTTCTGGTAGGCGGCGGATTCAAGGCTGAGGCGATGATGATGCTCGCGCAGGTGCACCGGTTCATTGTGGTGGATGTTGCGGGTCGGGGTGTTGTACCCAAGCATGAAGACCTCGGCACCGCGCAGGGCCATGACGCGGAAGGTCTCCGGCCAGCGGCGGTCGTTGCAGATGCACATGCCGATGCGGCCGACATCGGACTTGAACACCGGGAACCCGAGGTCGCCGACCTCGAAATACCGCTTTTCAAGGTGTTCGAATTCCGGGTCTCCAATCGGATCCTTGGTGCCGGGCAGGTGGATCTTGCGGTACTTGCCAAGCAGCTCGCCCTCGGGCGAGACCAGAACCGAGGTGTTGAACCGATGCACCGTGCCGCCCTCGGTCACCTTCTCGGCGTAGCCAAGGTAAAAGCCGACGCCAAGCTTCCTGGCTTCGTCAAAGAGGGGCGCCATGGCGGGCGATGGGAAGCCTTCTTCGTAAAATCGGTCGTATTCGGCGGGGTCATCGTAGACGTAGCGCGGGAAAAACGTGGTCAGGGCCAATTCGGGAAAGGTCACCCAGCGCGCTCCGCGGCCCCGCGCTTCGCGCAGCATTTCGATCAGGCGTGCAACGGTGGCTTCTTTTGTGTCGCTGAGATGGACCGGGCCCATCTGGGCCACGGCGAATACGGTTTTACGGCTCATTACCTGCTCCTTCGAAATCTTGGGAGGAGGGTAGACAAGACAAATTTCATCTGGAAATAAAAAAGCCTAGTAGAGAAATAATCTAAGGTTATTCGCTATGATCCGATTGCGACAACTCGAAGTGCTGTGCGCGGTGATCGACCTCGGCACCACGTCCGGCGCTGCCGAAGTGCTGTCGGTAAGTCAGCCGGCGGTTTCGAATATGATCAGACATATCGAAGACCTTGTGGGGTTCCCCTTGTTCAAACGCGAAAAGGGGCGGCTGACACCGACTCCCGAAGCACTCCACATCGCCCAAGAGGCGCAGCACCTGTTTTCACAGCAAAAGCGCGTTGACCGCATCATCAACCAATTGCGCGGCGGGACTGTCGGACAGCTCAGCGTGATCGCAACGCCCTCGATCGGCTACGTGCTGTTGCCACGACTGATCACCGAGTTCACCCGCACGCGACCGCGGGTGCAGCTGTCGATCGAACTCGGCAGCGTCGACGAGATCATTCAGCAGCTTGTCAGCGGCAGGGCCGACCTTGGATTCTCGATCACTTTGCCCCGCCACACGGCGTTGAACGTACGCTCGATGGCTGCGGGCAACATGGTCTGCGCGATGCCAGAGGGGCATGATCTGGCCTCGTCGCGGCGTATAAACGTGCTCGATCTGAACCACGTGCGGCATATCTCGTATAGTTCTGGCACGCCGTTGGGGCAGATGGTCGATGAAGTTTACCGCAGGCACGGTATGGAGCGGCGCTACTTTTGCGAAGTGCGTCACACCTCGACGGCGCTTGAGATGGTCGCCGCGGGGGCCGGGGTTGCGCTGGTCGACAACTTTGCGCTGCTGGGGGTGGCTCGGCCCAGCATTGCCGTACGCGAGATCGAGCCAACGATGTCGGTGAGCCTGCACGGTGTCACCTCGAACCTCTTTCCGACCTCCCATGTGGCCATGCAGTTCCAGAAATTCGTCCACGACGCGCTAAACGATCCCGAGGCCATGGCCGCATGGGGAATAACTACAGATTATTCCTGAGCCGGTATTTTTTATTTCACCATGACGGCGGGGGCTGTTCTGTTAAAGGCAACAGCGGAGCTCACAGCTTTGCACTGACGTTCAGGAGGCTGTAAAATGTCCGAACCCATTCTCTCCGTGCGCCAGGCCATCAAGACCTACGGCGACTTCCGCGCACTTGATGCCGTGAATCTCGACATTCGGGAGGGTGAGTTCCTTACCCTTCTCGGGCCTTCAGGGTCGGGCAAGTCCACGTTGCTTTCGGCCATCGCCGGATTCACTGCGCTTGATAGCGGCGTCGTGCATGCCAAGGGCGATGACATCACCCGACTGCCGCCAGAGAAACGGGGCTTGGCCATGGTGTTCCAAGGCTACGCGCTTTTCCCGACCATGAGCGTAGCCGAAAATGTCGGCTACCCTTTGCGGGTGCGCAAGTGGAGCAAGGCCGCGATCCGCGAGCGGGTCGCGGAGTGCCTTGATCTGGTGCAGATGGGACAGTTCGCCGACCGCATGCCGCAACAACTGTCGGGCGGCCAGCAACAGCGCATCGCACTGGCGCGGGCGCTGTCCTTCAAGCCAGACGTGCTGCTGCTCGACGAGCCGCTTTCGGCGCTGGACAAGCAGCTGCGGGCCGATTTGCAGTGGGAGTTGAAAGCGCTGCACGAGCGCCTTGGCGTGACGTTCATCTACGTGACGCATGATCAGGACGAAGCGCTGTCGATGTCGGACCGGATCGTCATCCTCAAGGATGGGGCTATTCAGCAAGAGGGCGCGCCAAATGAGCTATACGATTGGCCGCGCACCCGGTTTGTTGCGAACTTCCTTGGCAAATCCAATTGCATCGAAGCCCGGATGACGGGCCGCGACGGCGATCACCTGATCGCCGAAGCCGCAGGCCACCGTTTCGCAGTGCATGCCGGTACGGGTGTGGCCGAGACCGGCAAAGGCTGCCTCGCGCTTCGACCTGAACGCATCCGTCTGGGTCTTCCCGGTGACGAGCCGTTCACAGGCCGGGTCAAGCAGATCAGCTACCTCGGCGAGCGCTGCCAGGTTTTGGTGGACCATGATGTGCTGGGCGAAGTGCTGGTCTCGCAGCCCACGTGGCATTCGGGTGTGCGCCCAGAGCCGCGGATGGACGTGAGCTTTGGCTGGGATGCCAAAGCCTGTGTGGCGCTGATCGACGCCTGATCGACGCCGGACCCAGTTTGGCGAGTTTCGAGGGCCGCGCAACTTGCGCGTTGGGCGGCCAACGCAAGAAGGGTGCCCATGATCAGGGTGACCCACCCAACAAGGAGACTTCTCTTGGATACTTCAGATCACCATTTTCAATCCGATCTCGCCGAGATTGCAGCAGAGAAATACAAGGCTGGCACGCTGTCGCGCCGCGGTTTTCTCAGCGCCATGGGCGCGCTTGGCCTCGTGCCGCTGCTTGGCAACCGGGCGCTGGCACAGGCAACCGAGGTGGTCGTGTGCAACTGGGGTGGCCAAGCCTCGGACATCTTGCGCGACCTGCTTGGCAAGGCCTTCGAAGAAGAGACCGGCATTCCTGTCCGCGTCGACGGGGCCGGCCCGAGCGCGGGCAAAGTTCGCGCCATGGTCGAAAGCGGCGCGGTGGTCTGGGATGTCTGCGACAGCGGAGCAGGCTCGGCGATCGTCATGAACGGCGCCGGGGTGATTCAGGACATCGACTATTCCATCGTCGACAAGAGCAAGGTCCTTGAGGGCACCGCGTTGCCCTTTGCCGTGGGCAACTACCTCTTTTCCTACGCCATGGCCTATAACCCGACCATGCTGCCGGGCGGTGCGCCGCAGAGCTGGGCGGACGTGTGGAACGTCAAGGACTTCCCCGGCATGCGGACCTTCCGCAAGTCCGTGCGCGGCCAGCTTGAAGCTGCGGCGCAGGCGATGGGCATCGCCAAGGAAGACGTTTACGAATTTCTCGACGACGACGGCATCAAGGCCGCCATCGCCAAGTTCCGCGAGCTGCGCGACAACATCATCGTCTGGGGGTCGGGCTCGGACAGCCAGAACCTGTTCCTTCAGGGCGAAGTTGCAATGGGCAACATCTACTCGACCCGCGGCTTCCTGCTAAGGGAACAGATGGAGCCGGGCACTTTCAAGATGACATATGACGGCGCGCTGCTTCAGCCGGGCATGTGGGTGGTGCCGAAGAACAACCCGGCGGGCACCGAAACCGCGATGAAATTCATCGCCACAGTGCAGGATCCGCAGCTTCAGGCGGAGTGGTTCGTTGCCATTGGCAACGGCCCGATCAACCCTGCAGCCGCAGCGCTGGTTCCGGCAGAATTGTCCGAGTGGAACCCCAATACGCCCGAGAACGTGGCCAAGCAGGTGATCTACAACGACGAGTGGTACGGCAAGAACCAGGTTTCTGCCGAAGAGCTCTACATTGACGCGCTGATCGGTTGACGTGAGCCCAAGATGCCCCGAATGAACGAAAAACTCCGCTACTGGATGCTGGTTCTGCCAGCTCTGGCCGTGATGATCTTCTTCTACATCTGGCCGGTGCTCAACATTTGGGGCATCTCCGTCACCGAGCCCGCGACAGGGCTTGGCAACTACACCAAGATGTTCGATTCAAACGCGGTACGGGTCAGCTTCATGCTGACCTTCCGCATCGCCGCGATCACCACTGTGGTCTGCCTGCTGCTGGGCTATATATTGGCCTACACGATTTCGAATTTCGCAACCAAGGCAAGGCCTCTGATGCTGGGGCTGGTGCTGCTGCCCTTCTGGGTGTCGGTGCTGATCCGGTCCTTTGCCTGGATCGTGCTGCTGGGGCGCTCTGGCCTGGTGAACGACGCCCTGATGGATACAGGGCTGATCACCACGCCCATCCGTTTCATGCACAATGAAACCGGTGTGCTCATCGCCATGGTGCATGTGATGCTGCCCTTTGCCGTGCTGCCGATGCTGACCAACATGCGCGGTATCCCGGGCAGCTATATGAAAGCGGCGCGAGGACTAGGCGCCAGCGAATGGCGGGCCTTTCGCGACGTCTATTTTCCGCAAACCTTGCCCGGCGTGTTTTCCGGTGGGTTGCTGGTCTTTGTGCTGTCGCTTGGTTTCTACATCACCCCGGCGCTGCTGGGCGGGGGCCGCGTGATGATGATCTCGGAATACATCACCTACCAGATCCAGGAATTCCTCAACTGGGGCCTTGGCGCCGCGCTTTCGGTGGCTCTGCTCGTCGCCACCGCCATCATCCTTTTTGTCGCGGGGCGTTTCGTGAACCTGCGCAAGACCTTCCTGGAGCGTAACTGATGCCCCGTTCGCCTCTGCGCATTTTCTTTGCTACGGGAAGCTGGGCGATCCTGGCCTTCCTCGTGCTGCCGATCCTCGTTGTGATCCCGGTCTCGCTTACCGACACGGCCTTTATCGGCCTGCCCAAGGAGCACCTTTCGCTTCAGCATTTTGACACCTTCCTGCACTCGCCGGAATGGTTGCAGGCCACATGGACGAGCATCTGGATCGGGATCATCGTGGCGGCCGCCTCGACGGCACTCGGCACCGCGTTCTGCATCGGATGCTGGTTCCTGTCGGACCGCGCGGCGACAATCGCCCGCTGGGTGATGATCGTGCCGATCCTCGTGCCGCCGGTGGTGCAGTCGCTTGGGTTCTACAAGTTCTGGGTGACACTGGGGCTGATCGACACGCATTTCGGGGTGATCCTCGCACACACGCTGCTGGCGCTGCCCTATGTGACGATCTCTGTTTTCGCCGCATTGACCAATCTTGATCGGCGCATCCCGCAAGCGGCGCGCAACCTCGGCGCGCCTCTCATCCTGGCGATCCGTACGGTGATCCTTCCGTCGATCCGTCCGGGAATGATCACCGGCGCAATCTTTGCCTTCATCGTCAGCTTCGACGAAATTGTCGGGGTGCTGTTCCTCACCGTACGCCGTGTCGAAACATTGCCCAAGATGATCTGGGAGGGCATTCAGGAATCCGTTGATCCGGTGATCGCCGCCGTGGCCACGATCCTTGTCATCCTGACCCTGCTGGTCACGGCAGCCGCAGTGGCCCGGTCCTACGCAGCCACCAAACCCCACCCGTCTTGAGAGGAGCATGACATGACCTTTTCGATCATCGGACATTGTGACCGTACAGGGGCGTTTGGCGCCGCCATCACCACCTCTGACCTCGCCGTTGGCAGCCGCTGCGTCCGGCTTGCGCATGGCCGCGGCGCGTTTTTGTCACAGCACCGTACCGACAGCCGCTTGGGCGATCTTGGCATCTCGCTGTTGCGCGAGGGCGCGTCCGCCGACGACACCATCACTCAGGTTGCCGCAAGCAGCCCGGATATCGAATGGCGGCAACTTGGGGCGCTCGACAGGCGCGGGCAAAGCGCCGTGTTCCATGGTCGTCGCATGTATTCGATTTACACGCATACCGCCGGGAAGAACTGCCTTGCTCTCGGGAACATTCTGGATAACGAGCGGGTTACGGCCGCCATGGCCGCCGCTTTCCTCGAAGACCCAGAGCAGCCTTTGGCGGAAAAGCTGCTGCGCGCACTCGAGGCAGGGCAGGCCGCAGGCGGCGAGGTCGCGGGTTGCTTGCGCTCTTCGGCGCTTCAGGTCACCGGCGATCACGGCATCCCGAGTTACGACCTTCGCATCGACACCTCCAACGGCCAGGCGGTCGAAGATCTGAGGGCGCTATATGGGGCATACATGGGACGCGAGGCAGCGCTGCGTGCGGTTGCGCTGTCGCCAGACGCGATCCCCGTGCAATCGACACTCTTCGAGACCAGCATCGAACGGATCGCGGAGCTGGGGCTTGACGCGCGCTTTCCCACGGCGCTGAACCGGGATCGCTGGACGGTTGCGGGCTAGGAAAGGGCAGGGACATGCAATTTGACACGGTGATCCACGGCGGCACGATCGCCACCGCAGACTATACGGCCAAAGGTGACATCGGCATCAAGGACGGGCGCATCGCCGCAGTTGCCGAAACCCTCTCGGGCGGCGAGCGCCGCATTGACGCGGGCGGGCGTCTCGTCATGCCCGGCGGCATCGAGGCGCATGCCCATATCGCTCAGGAAAGCTCTTCGGGGGTGATGAGCGCCGACGATTACCTCTCGGGCTCGATCTCGGCGGCTTTCGGCGGAAACTCGTCGTTCATCCCCTTTGCGGCGCAGCAGCGCGGTCAGTCTGTCGACGACGTGATCGCCACCTACGACGCCCGCGCTGCAAGTTCCGTGATCGATTATTCCTACCACCTGATTATCTCGGACCCTCAGCCGAAAGTGCTTGAGGATGAACTGCCCCGCGCTTTTGCCCGTGGCATCACCTCGTTCAAGGTCTTCATGACCTACGACCTGATGAATCTGGGCGATGGCGGCATGCTCGACATCCTTGCCGTGGCCCGCGCGCACGGTGCCATCACAATGGTGCATGCCGAGAATAACGACATGGTCAAATGGATGAACCGGCAGTTGGCAGCCAAGGGGCTGACCGCCCCCAGGTATCACGCCATCTCGCGCCCCGAGCTGGCCGAGGAAGAGGCGATCAACCGCGCGATCCAGCTGGCCAAGCTGGTCGATGCACCGCTGTTCATCGTGCATGTTTCGACTGCGGGCGGCGCCGAGATCGTGCGGCGGGAAAAATTCAACGGGGCCAAACTTTTTGCCGAGACCTGCCCGCAGTACCTCGCGCTGACCCGCGACGATCTCGACCGGCCGGGCATGGAGGGGGCGAAATACATCTGCTCGCCGCCGCTGCGCGATGCCGCCACGCAGGACGCCCTTTGGCACCACGTTGCGCAGGGGACCTTCGAAAGCGTCAGCTCCGACCACGCGCCCTACCGCTATGACGAAACCGGCAAGTTCCTGAACGGGTCTGATATTCCCTATCCCAAGATCGCCAATGGCATGCCCGGCATCGCCGCGCGTCTGCCTTGGTTGTTTTCCGAAGGGGTGGTGAAGGGGCGCATCACGCTGGAGCAATTCGTGGCGCTGTCTTCAACCAACGCCGCCAAGACCTTTGGCTGCAACACCAAGGGCCGGATCGCGCCGGGCATGGATGCCGATATTGCAATCTGGAACCCGGAGGCGCGCGTCATTGTCACCGCTGCCGACCAGCACGACAATATGGATTACACCCCTTTCGAGGGCATGGAGCTGACCGGCAAGCCCGAGGTCGTCATGACACGCGGCGCGGTGATCGTCGAACACGGCGCGCTTATGGCAAAAGCCGGCCAAGGCCGTTTTGTCGCCCGTCAGCCCGTCGATCTGCGCGCAAAGCCTGGCTTTACCGCCAAGGAATTTGATCCTTCTCAGAACTTCGGCGCGGAGCTGCGCTGATGCGGGTGCTTGTGATCAATCCCAATTCGTCGGTCGCGGTGACCGAGGGCATCGCCGAGGCGCTGGCGCCACTGGGGCCCCAGTTCGAGGTCGTCCGTCAGGAGGACGGCCCCGAAACGATCCGAACCGACGATCATGTGGCCGAGGCTGCCGAACCTCTGGCCGTCCGCATCGCTGGCGCGCAGGCCGATGGCTTCATCATCGCCTGCTTCTCTGATCCCGGGCTGGATCTCGCGCGGACACGGGTAAGCCAACCCGTGGTCGGGGCGCAGGAAGCCGCCGTGCTGGAGGCCTGCGCGCAGGCCGACCGTTTTGGTATCATCGCGCTGTCCGAGCGGGCCATTCCCCGCCATCTCAAGCGAATAGAGGCGCTTGGCTGCATAGATCGGCTGGTGGCAGAACTGCCGCTACGCGACGTATCGGCGGCGGATTCAGGGCGGGACCCCGAGGTCTATCGTCACGTGCTCGCGCTTGGCGAGGAATTGCGTGATCGCGGAGCAGGGGCGATCGTGCTCGGGTGCGCGGGCATGGCGCAACTCGCGGCGCGGCTTCAGGACGATCTCGGGGTGCCAGTGATCGACCCGGTCGCCGCTGCGGGCCGTCTTGTGCTTGCAAGGTTGGACGTCTCATCCTGAAGATTTTCACGGTGCCGGAGCGATGCTCTGGTCCGCTCCTGCGTCGGCACCCTAGCGTCGGCGCTGTCTATCCTCTGCCGCAGGTCTCACCGCGGCAAGACCCAGGCGCACCCCGTGCGCCGCTGTGAAAGGCTTGATCATGACAGTTTCCCCGATCCCGGCTTTGCCGGACATGGACGGCAAGACCACCGCAGTCTTCGGCTCCTACGTGCTGGCCAGCACAGCCGCGGGGCAAGAGGTGCTGCGCGATCGCTGGGTGATCCTTGAAGGTGATCGGATCGCCTCCGTTTCGGAAAGCCGGCCATCTCAGGCCGACATGGTGATGGACCGGCCCGGGCGCTTTGTGCTGCCGGGGCTGATGAACCTGCACAATCATTGTTTCAGCGAGGCCATTGCCCGCAGCCATGCCGAAGACGGGGTGAGCAAGCGCAATGATCAAAGCATCGTCTACACGGTGCTGCTGCCGCTATCGAAAACCGGCCTGGACATTCTGACGCCGGATGAGCGCATGGCGATTGCGCGCATGGGGATTGTACAGTTGTTGTTGGGCGGCGCGACCTCTGTCATGGAGCCGTTCCGAAACAATCTCCCCGAAATGTTCGACGCTGCCGCGGAACTGGGCCTGCGCTTCTGGGGCGCACCTTACCTTTTCTCGGCCTCCGATCCAAAGGCGGGCACCGAGGGGAGCGTTTCCTACAGCACGGCATCGAGTGACGGCAGCGACAACGCGGCCGACCTTGCCACATGGAACGCGCTTTACGATCAATGGCACGGTCAGGAAAATGGCCGGATCAGCCTCGCCATGAGCCCGCATGCCACCGATACTTGCGATCCTGATCTGCTGCGTGCGGCGACGGCCCGCGCACGCGAGCTGGGGGTCCCGATCACCACGCACCTCGCCCAAAGCGAAGGTGAGGTTGCGACCATCAGCAAGCGCTGGGGCGGGCGCACGCCAGCGGAATACCTCGACTGGCTGGGTGTGCTGGGGCCGGATCTTCTGGCCGCGCATTGTGTCTACAGTAGCGACAACGATCTTGCGATGATGAAGGCCCGGGACGTGACGGTGATGAACTGCCCGCGGGTCTTCGCCCGTACCGGCAAGACTGCCTCCTTCGGACGGTTCGAGGCCGCGGGGCTGCGCACCATGGTGGGCACCGATGGGTACAACATGGATCTTCTGGGCGAGATCAACGCAGCTGGCATCGTCTCGAAAGTGACGCGTGGCGACGCGCGCAGTGCCACCGCGCCGGCACTTCTGAGCGCGATCACCGAGGCTGGTTCTGTTGCTCTGAACCGGCCCGATCTCGGGCGGATCAGGCCGGGCGCGAAGGCCGATCTCACGCTGATCGACATGACCCATCCTCACCTTCAGCCGCATTACGATCCGCCCCGCACGCTCGTCGCACTGGCGAACCGAGCGAATGTCGATACGGTCATCGTAGACGGTCGGATTCTGGTCGATGGTGCAAGCATCGTCGTCGCGGATGCCGCCGCCTTGACCAAGGCTGGAGCGGCTGCGATCCACAAGATCTGGGACCAGCCGGAGGCGCGCGAGGCCTTCGCTTCGGCTTAGGAGAGAGCAAAGCCGACGTAGCGCTGATGCGCTTTGAACTGCCGGTCTGACCTGTGATGCGGCAGGGGCGTCGTGCGCGCCATCCCGGTCGTCAGCAGCCGGTCGCGGTTCCTTGTGAACACAGTGGGCCCGCGGCCCGGCGCTTCGCCCGGTTCATTGCTGACTTGATCCACCGGATCAATCCCGTGAGGCTCTATACCCCAGAGCGGATCCTCAATGCCAAGCCTGACGAGCCGCCGCAAAAACCGGTTGTCGTCCGGCTGCTCCATCAGTTGCCGTTCGGAGCGAGAACAGGCCTTGGAACAGCCTGCCTAACGCCAGGCGCTCGGGCGCAGTCGGGGGACGACTGAAATCAGCGTTGAGGCTCACCATTGCGTCATTCACGATTCGCCGGATCAGACTGGGTACGGCGCCGTCGTTGCGCAAGCGAAGCGCAGGCGCGCGGTGCTCTGGCGGCGATTGCTGCGCCGATACGGAAAGGGCGAGGCCGGGCGTCTGGCCCAAGACAAGGGGTTCAGGGCTCTCGGGCAGGTCATGCAGCTGCAACGCCGCCCGGTGTGCCTGAGGTGCGGGTCGGATCGGGTCGCGCCGCTGCGGCTTCCGCGCGGGGAGGAGACCGACGAGACCGCGCGCCCTGTCGGTCGGACGCATCCGGGCTGCGGCGGCCAGCTATTTTATCGCGGTTCGGGATTGCTGCGCGTGTCGCGGCGACCGGTGACCTTGGTGTTTGATGTGCACGGGCACCGGATCGCGTGAACCGCTGCGAGCCGCCATGACACTGCGCCTGCCGAGCAGGCCGGTTATCGCGCGAAGGACAGTGCGCCCCCATGCGGTGTTACTCAGCAAGCAAAAGTCCCCCGGTATCGGGGCGATAGGGGCCGAAAGGGGACCCGCCCGGATC
>NZ_JAUOQN010000072.1:0-18055 GCF_030547555.1 Salipiger sp. 1_MG-2023
CCCCCCCCCCCCCCCCCCCCCCCCCCCCCCCCCCCCCCCCCCCCCCCCCCCCCCCCCCCCCCCCCCCCCCCCCCCGCTGCCCTCTCAAACCTGCAGAACGCTGGACACCAGCAACTGCGTATAGCCATGCTGTGGATCGTCCAGCACCTGATCGGTCAGCCCCGCCTCGACCACCGCGCCGCCCTTCATCACCATCAGCCGGTCCGCCAGCAGGCGCACCACGGCAAGGTCATGCGTCACCACGATGGCGCTCAGCCCCATCTCGCGCACCAGCCCGCGCAGCAGGTCGAGCAGCCGCGCCTGCACGCTGACATCAAGCCCGCCCGTCGGCTCATCCATGAACACCAGCCGCGGCCCGGTCACCAGATTTCGCGCGATCTGCAGCCGCTGCTGCATGCCGCCGGAAAAGGCGCGCGGGCGATCGTCGATGCGATCTGCGGCGATTTCCACCCGGCCCAGCCAGTCGGTGGCCTGTTCGCGAATGTCGCCGTAATGGCGCGCCCCCACGGCCATCAGCCGCTCGCCCACGTTCGCACCGGCGCTGACGCCCATGCGCAGCCCGTCGCGGGCGTTCTGATGCACGAACGCCCAGTCGGTGCGCCCCAGCATCCGCCGCGCCGGTTCCGACATGCGCAGCACGTCCTGCGGGCCGTGATCGCGCGTATCGAAAATCACCTCGCCCGCATCCGGGCTCAGATGCCCTGCAAGGCAGCTCAGCAGCGTCGACTTGCCCGATCCGCTTTCACCGACGATGCCCATCACCTCGCCGGGATAGAGATCAAAGCTGACATTGCCGCAGCCCAGCCGGGCGCCGTAATGTTTGGTCAGGCCACGGGCCTGTAGCAGCGGGGTCATGCCATATCCTCCGGCGAGAGCCTGCCGCGATGGCCACCCTCGCGCCGCCCGGTGCAGAAATCGGTATCCGAACAAACGAACATCCGCCCGCCCGCATCATCCACGATCACCTCGTCGAGATAGCTGGTGGCGCAGCCGCACAGATCGCAGTCGTGGTCGGCCTTGCTGGCCTCGAACGGGTGATCCTCGAAATCGAGACTGGTCACCCGGCAATAGGGCGGCAGCGCGTAGATGCGCTGTTCGCGCCCGGCACCAAACAGCTGGATCGCGGCGCTTTCCAGCTTCGGGTTGTCGAATTTCGGGATCGGCGACGGGTCCATGACGTAGCGCCCTTCGACCTTGACCGGATAGGCATAGGCGGTTGAAATCTCGCCATTATGGGCGATGTCTTCGTAGAGCTTGACGTGCATAAGCCCATATTCCTCCAGCGCGTGCATCCGCCGGGTTTCTGTCTCGCGCGGTTCGAGAAAACGCAGCGGTTCCGGGATCGGCACCTGATAGACAAGGATCTGCCCCTCGCTCAGCGGGGTTTCGGGGATGCGGTGACGGGTCTGGATCACGCTCGCCTGCGCCGTCTGCTCGGTCACGGCGACCCCCGCCGTGCGTTGAAAGAACTTGCGGATCGACACGGCGTTGGTGGTGTCGTCGGCCCCTTGGTCGATGACCTTGAGCGTATCTTCCGGCGTCAGGCAGGCCGCCGTGACCTGCACGCCGCCGGTGCCCCAGCCGTAAGGCATCGGCATTTCGCGGCTGGCAAAGGGCACCTGATAGCCGGGGATCGCCAGCGCCTTGAGCAGCGCGCGGCGGATCATCCGCTTGGTCTGCTCATCCAGATAGGCAAAGTTGTAATTCGGATCATGAAGGGTCATTGCGCCGCCTCGATTTTGTGAAAGGGTGCAACCATCGCCCCCAAGCAAGAGCCCGCCCGATGACCCCATTCGATCTGTTCGACCTTGTCGATGAAAACCTTGTAGAGACCTTGTGCTTCCTTGCGGTGGTAGGCTTCCTGATCGCCCACGCCTTTGGCTATTTCCGCGGCGACGGCCCCGACACGGGCGGCGACCTCAGCGAGCCCGACCGAGCCTGTGACAGGGGAGATGACGGCGGAGAGGACGGAGACTGAGCTCATTGCGCCGCCTCCTTCATCTCGCCCATCGCCTCGCGGCGCATCCGGCGCACCAGCTCCAGTTCTGACTGGAAATCGACATAATGGGGCAGCTTGATATGTTCGAGAAACCCCGTCGCCTGAATGTTGTCGCCATGCGCCAGCACGAATTCCGCGTCCTGCGCCGGGGCGCCAACATCTTCCTCGCCCAGCTCGTCCCAGCGCAGCGCCCGATCAACCAGCGCCATGGAAATCGCCTTGCGTTCGCTCTGGCCAAAGACCAGCCCATAGCCGCGGGTGAACTGCGCCGGTTCGCTCTTTGACCCGGTGAACTGGTTGACCGTCTCGCATTCGGTCAGGGTGACCTCGCCGATGCAGATGTCAAAGCCCAGCTCGGGGATGTCCATCGCCACCTCGACGGCGCCGATGCGCAGCTCGCCCACGAAAGGGTGGTTGCGCCCATAGCCGCGCTGGGTGCTGTAGGCCATGCCAAGCACGAAGCCCTCGTCGCTGCGGGTCAGCGCTTGTAGCCGCAGATCGCGGCCCGCCGGGAATTCCAGCGGCTCGCGGGTCAGATCGGCCGGGGTGTCGTCTGATGGCTGTTCTTGCTGGATCAGCCCGTCGGCATTGAGGAAATCCATGATGCGGGGCGTGTCTCCCGCCACCGGATCGCCCTGCCGCGCCACCGGGGCTTCGCCCTCGGCGGCCAGCGCGAAATCCAGCAGCCGGTGGGTATAGTCAAAGGTCGGCCCCAGCACCTGCCCCCCCGGCGCATCCTTGAAGGTCGCGCTGATGCGCCGGTCGCAGCGCATCGCGGCGGTGTCGAGCGGCTTTGAGGCGCCAAAGCGCGGCAGCGTGGTGCGATAGGCGCGGATCAGAAAGATCGCCTCGATCAGGTCGCCGCGCGCCTGCTTGATCGCCAGCGCCGCAAGATCGGGATCATAGAGCGAGCCCTCGGCCATCACCCGGTTCACCGCCAGCGCCATCTGCTCGCGGATCTGCGCGATGCTCAGCTCGGGGATGGCCGGATCGCCCCGGCGTTCCTCGGCCAGCCAGTCATGGGCTGCGTCTATGGCGCGCTCGCCGCCCTTTACCGCAACATACATTACGATGCCTCCACGATGCTGGTGCGGGGCAGCGCGGCCAGCCGCGTGCCGCAGGTGAAAAAGCAATCCCAGCCCAGCGGGAACAGCGCGTGATTGGCGCGAAACGCCGCGATCTCGGGCAGCGACAGATGCGCCACATCGCGAATGCCGGGGCCGGTAAGCCGCGCGCCGCTGGCGGCCAGCGTGTCGGTCTCGCAGATCAGCATCACCGAGCGGTCAGGGTAATCCGGCGTACCGATGCGGTAGCGGTCCTTGGGGCCAAGCGCGTCCCAGCCGCCAAGGGCGAACATCGCCGCTTCGGGCGTCGTCAGCGGCGCGCCGATGTGAAAACCGACCCAGTCGCGCACCGCCTGCCCGTCATGGCCGGGCGCAAGATACAGCGGGGTTTCCCGATCGCACAGCGTCAGCAGCAGCACGGCAGCGGCAGGGCTGACCGGCGCGGGGGCCTGTGCGCCCGCGACCTCGTGAATTGTGCCGGGGCGGGCCATCGCCTCGAGCGCGGCGCGAAAGGCGCGCGCGCCTTGCTGCGGTGCGTCGGTGAACCCGCCGGTCAGGCTGTCCTGCCGCATCATGCCTCTCCTCTGACCATGGTGAAGAAATCCACCTTTGTTGCCGCCGCTCGTGCCGCGCGGGCGCTGCGGCGGGCGTCTTCGTCCTGCGCCAGCGGGTCCAGAACCTGCGCGCGGATCGCCGCTGCCGTCGCCCCCTGCATCAGCGCATCGACCAGCGCCGCGCGCTGCGCATGCGCCTTGTCGCGCCCCATCACGCAGGCATGGCCGACCTCGCCGCTGCCAAGCCGCAGCGCGCAGCGCGTCACGGTCATCTCGCCAAGGTTGAAGGGGGCGCCGGTGCCCCCGGACCGCCCGCGCATCATCACTCCGCCGATCTCGGGCATCCGCAGCCAGTCAAACTCCGGCGCCTGCGGCATCAACGCCGCCAGCCGCTCTGCCGGGGCGCGGGCCAGAAGGCCCATCCAGCCCTGCCGCTCTGCCGTTTCCGTCATGTCTGTTCCCATCTGGACAACCTTGCCGACTTGTCTAGCTTTCTATACAACTAGACAAATCATGCGCTGATTCTGTCGCTCAGACAAGCCGCCCCCGCATGAAGTTTCAGTGACAAGGAGGGCCACCGTGACCCGCATTCCGGTCTGGAAATCCATCACCACCGAGCTTGAAGGCGAAATCGCCCGCGGGCTGTATCGCCCCGGCGACAAGCTGCCTACCGAGGCCGAACTGTCGCGCCGCTTTGGCGTCAACCGGCATACCGCGCGCCGGGCGCTGGCGGATTTGGCCGCGCGTGGCATCGTCAATTCGCGGCGCGGTGCGGGGGTGTTCGTGACCGCCGCGCCGCTGGACTACCCGATCGGCGGCAAGGTGCGCTTTGCCCAGAACATCCGCGCCTCGGGCCGCCTGCCCGGCCGACGCAGCCTGCGCATCGAAACCCGCCCCGCCAGCACCGAAGAGGCCGCCGCGCTGGCCCTCGCGCCGGGCGAGGCGGTCATCGTCTACGAGGGGTTGTCGCTAGCCGAAGACATGCCCATCGCGCATTTCATCAGCTGCTTTCCCGCTGCGCCCCTGCCCGGCCTGCCCGAAACCCTGACCGAGGTCGTCTCGATCACCGAGGCGCTGCGGCGCAATGGCGTGTCCGATTACACCCGCCTCAGCACCCGGCTGAGCGCAACCCTCGCCTCGCCAACGCAGGCCTTGCACCTTGGCCTGCGCGACGGCGCGCCGTTGCTGCGCAGCGAAAGCGTCAATCAGGACCCAGAGGGCCGCCCCGTCGAATACGGGCTGACATGGTTCGTGGGCGAGCGGGTGACGCTGATCGTCGGGGATGGGGCGAACGGCTGAACACCCGTCATGCGCGTGACAAACAACGCTGCTATCCACGGGAAAAACCGAGGCAACCAGACATGAGCGTGACCCTTCCCCCCCTTCGCCTGACCGGCGCTGCGATCCTGCGGGATGGCGCGTTGCAGAAACGCTCGCTGGTGATCGAGAACGGCCTGATCACCAAGGGCCCCCTGCCCGAAGTCGACATGTCCGGCTATCTGCTGCTGCCCGGCATCATCGACCTGCATGGCGATGCCTTCGAACGTCACATCGCGCCGCGCCCATCGGCGCGAATGCCGATCCGCTCCGGGCTGCGCTGGGCCGCGCGCGAGGCGGCGGCGCATGGCGTCACCACCGCGTGGCTGGCGCAATGCTGGAGCTGGGAAGGCGGGCTACGCGCGCCCGAGTTCGCCGAACAGGTGATGGAGGCGCTGAACGCCGAGCGCACCCGCGCGCTGATCGACCTGCGCATCCAGATCCGCTGCGAAACCCATCTGCCCGACACGCGCCAGCGCCTTCTGACCGCAATCCGCCGTTATGGCATCGATTATGTGGTGTTCAACAACCACCTGCCCGAGGCGCTGGAACTGGCCGCGAGCCAGCCGCACAAGCTGGGGCAATGGGCCTCGACCAACAATTGCACCCCGCCCGAATTCCTGTCGCTGCTGAACGCGGCGCAGGCCCGGTCCCGCGAGGTGCCGCGCCATCTGTGCGCGCTCGCCGAAAGCTTTGACGAATGGGGCGTGCGCTACGGCAGCCACGACGACCCCGATGCCGAAACCCGCGAATATTACCGCATCATCGGCGCGCGCATCGCGGAATTTCCGACCTCGGCCTCGGCGGCGAAACTGGCGCGGGCCTGCAATGATCCGGTGCTGATGGGGGCGCCCAACGTGGTGCGCGGCGGCTCGCAATCGGGCGGCGTGTCGGCGCTGCACCTGATCTCGCGCGGGCTGTGCGATGCGCTGGTGTCCGATTACCATTACCCCTGCCTTGCCGAGGCGGCGTGGGTGCTGGTCGACAAGGGGGTGCGCGATCTGCCACAGGCCTGGGATATGATCAGCCGCGTGCCCGCCGAGATCATGGGCCTTGCCGATCGCGGCAGGCTCGACCATGGCATGCGGGCGGATTTCGTGGTGATCAACGAGGCCACCCGCGAGATCGAGGCGACGGTCAGCGGTGGCCGCCTTGCCTATCTGGCGGGCGAGGCCGGGGCACGGCTGGTCGGCGCGATGGCTGGCCCCCGGCTGGCGGCGGAATAGGCATCAGCCGGGGGCCAGCCATCGCGCCGGTGGCCCTAGCCCCATCGGGCAGGCCACCGGCGCGTGTCAGTCAAAGCCGCGACAGCAGGTCTTGCTTCTTAGCTTCGAATTCCTCGGGCGACAGGATGCCGCTGTCTCGCAGATCGGCGAGCTTGCGGATCAGGCCGATCACATCGTCCTGATTGCCCCCCTGCGCCGGCGCGGCGGCGGGCTGCGCTTGGGGCTGAGGATCGGGCTGCTGGTACTGCGGTTCCTGATACTGCGGTTCCTGATACTGCGGCTGCGGGGCCTCGTAGGACGGCTGGGGCGGGCTCTGGGGCTGCTCGCCGCTCAGCGACACGCGCGGCAGATCCGTCACCCGCACCGTGCCGTATTGGCTGGTGAAGGTCAGCGACATGTCACCGCTTTGCTGCTGCGACACGCCGCCGATCATGTGATCGCCCGTGTCGTACACTTCGATCCGCCCGCCGAAGTCGATGGCAAGACGGCGGCTCTGCGGGAACACCGCATAGCGCAGGTTGTTCTGCGATCCGGTAGACGAGGGCGACCCGAGCTCGGCCGGCCATTGCGAACCAAAGCTGCCGCCCTGAATGAACAGGCTCGATCCGCCGCCGCTGGATTGCGACTGGCTCTGGCTGCCCATCTGCGGCTGATAGGGCGCGGGCGCGGGCTTGAACAGCTGCATCCGGTTCATCAGGTTCGACAGCTCGGTGCACAGCCCGTCCACCGTGGCCTTGAGCCCGTTGTTGAACATATCGCCAACCATGGTCATGCCGCCCATGGACCATTGGCCCATGCCGCCCAGCTCGTTATGGCTGAACTGCGCCTGCGTGCCGCCGCCATTGGCCAGCGCGTTGAGCAGCGTTTCGGCGGCGTCCATCGACACCCCGTAGCGTCCTGCGATCTCCGAGACTGCCTGGGCCCCGTCCTGTGTGAGCCTTGTCATGGCGTCTGATTCCTATCCTGAAAGTAGAGTTAGGCTCGCCCTAACACGTTGACACAACGGCAACCACCAAAGCAGCGCTATGTTTCAGCCTTCTCACGAAGATAGTTTTTTAGCCGAATTTTTCAACGAAAGCGTCTATTTCAAGCGCTCTGAAAACGGGCAGACGCCCGAAAACTGACGCCTGATCCCGCGCGCAATACGCCCGACCACCCACGCCTTGGGCAATCGGGCCGAAACCCGCTCGCGCAAGGCCCCCCGGGCCCACCAGCGCCGCCTCTGATACCATGCTTTGGCAAGCTGGCGCTTCGGCGGACCCCGGATCAGGGCCGGGGCGCGCCGTCACGCCCCCCGGATCAGCTTGCGGCGCAGCCAGCCCGACAGGCTGTCCATCGCCATCACCATCAGCACGATCAGGATGATGTAATAGCTCACCTCTTCCCAATCCTTCTGGGTGATCATCGCCTGCGTCAGCAGCAACCCGATGCCGCCGCCGGTGATCGCGCCGATGATGGTGGCGCTTCGGGTGTTGGATTCGAGGTAATACAGCACCTGACTGACCAGCACCGGGGTGATCTGCGGGATCACGCCAAAGCGGTAGCGCTGAACAGGGCGCGCCCCGGTCGAGGCCAGCCCTTCGATCTGCTTGCCATCGACGTTTTCCAGCGCTTCGGAGAACAGTTTGCCAAAGCTGCCGGTATCGGTCAGCAGGATCGCCAGCGCGCCGGTCATCGGCCCCGGCCCGAAGGCGCGGCTGAGCACGATGGTCCAGATCAGCCCGTCCACCCCGCGCAGAAAATCAAAGATCCGCCGCGCGCCGAAACGCAGCGCGCCCAGCGGGGTGAAGTTCTTGGCCGCGAGGAACGCAACCGGCAGCGCGATGATCGCCGCGCCAAAGGTGCCAAGGAACGCCATCAGCACGGTTTCGAACAGCGCCCAGACCACGTCGGAATGCCGCCACATGGCGTTGTTCCAGAAATCATGCCACGCGCCCGACAGGTTGCTGCAGGCCGGATCGATGCGATCGCCGAAAAGCTGCGCCAGCGAGGCGCCGTGATAGGGGCTATCGAGGGTGAAGAAGAACAGCTCCCAGCCGGGAAAATAGCGGAACAGCTCGGTGCGGTTGCGGGTCAGCGACACGCGCCCATGCGAGGTTTCAAGCTGAAAGCGGGTGTTCGAGGCGGAAATCCAGTCCGGCGCATCGGTGACGTTGGATACGACGCTGTGCCCGTCAAGACGCGCTTCGATGGGCGCGCGACCGGGCATGGCATAGGTAAAGCCGCCCTCGGGGAAAAAGCTGACGACATGGCCGTCGCCAAGGTCGATCCGAGTGCCGGCGGGGTCCATCTGCACCCAGTCCGGCTCGGTGCCGGGGGGGTATTCGCCCTTGCGCTCGCCTTCGATCGCGACCACGACCTCGCCGTTGCGGTTGTCCTGCGCAACGCGGGTCTTGTAGCTCCAGATGTCCGACATCAGCGTGCGGGCATTGTCGAGCCGGGCGCGCTCTGCCAGCCCCGGAATGTCGAAGGCAAGGAAGACATAGGCGAGGTAGATCAGCACCACGGCGGGCAGGCCGAAGGCGGCCAGTTTCTTGCGGGCAAAGAGGCGGTCCGCCTCGGCGTAAAGCGCGGCGTCGGTCATGCCCGGCCTCCCTTTTTGGCGATCATCAGGTTACGGACGTGGCTGGACAACTGGTCGAACACCACGATGGTGATGAACAGCAGCAGGAAGATCGCCGCCGCCTCGTCGAACCGGCCCTTGCCCCAGGACATGGCGTTCTTGAGCTCGGAGCCGATGCCGCCGGCGCCGACAAAGCCAAGGATGGCCGAGGCGCGGATGTTGATTTCGAACCGCAGCAAGGCATAGCTGAAGTAGTTGGGCGAAACCTGCGGCACCACGCCCAGCCACATGCGTTGCAACCATGTGGCACCGACCGATTGCAGCCCCTCGACGGGTTTCAGATCGGCGTTCTCGTTGACCTCGGAGAACAGCTTGCCCAGCGCACCGGCGGTGTGAAAGGCGATGGCGATCATCGCCGGCACCGGCCCGCCCCCCAGCACAAAGATCAGCACCAGCGCGATGACGATCTCGGGCACGGCGCGCATGATGTCCATGGCGCGGCGAAACACCGGGATCAGGCGCGGCCAACGCGCCAGCCCGCGTGTCGAGAGCATCGACAGCCCCATGGCGAACCCAGCCCCGATCAGGGTCGAGACAGCGGCGATGTTGATGGTTTCCAACAGCGCGGGAAAGTAATCGACCATATGGCCGGGCAGCAGGTGCAGCTTGGGCCATGTGTCGGCGATCACATCCGCCGGAAAGGCAAAGATATTCGGCAGCCCGTCCCAGAACCCGCCCGCGTTGCGATCATCGGCCAGCGTGAACCCGGACGCCATCAGCGCCACGAACACCAGCAAAAGAATGCCGCCGTAAAGCCGCTTGCGGCGGGCCTGCTCAAGATAGCCCTCGCGGATCGAGGCGATGTCGGCGGATATATCGGTCATGTGGGAAGGCTTTCTGCAACGGAAAGGGGGCCCGCCATGCGGACCCCCAGAGCGCGTTTCGCGATCAGTTGGACACGGACTGACGGGCCGCGACGATCGACTTGTACTGCTCGTGGGTCACCGGGATGAAATCCTTGGCATCGCCCGCGGCCACGCCATAGGCGCAATCGGGGTCTTCTTCCCAAAGGTTCGCGGTCAGCTCTGTCACGCTGTCCTTGACGGCCTGCGGCAGCGCCTTGCGCAGCACGAACGGACCTTCGGGGATTTCCTTGGACTGCCAAACCTGCACCATGTCGTTCATGTCGACCAGACCGGCATCCACCGCGCGGCGCAGCGCGCCCGAGTTGTAGCCATCTTCCCAAGCCCCCAGACCGTCGGCCCATGTCACGCCCGCATCGACGTCGCCATTGTAGACCGCAACGATGGTCTGCTCGTGGCCGCCGGTGAACACGACGTCTCCGAAGAACTCGCCCGGCTGCATCGAATAGCCGGCCTCGGCCAGTTCGACCGACGGGATCAGGTAGCCCGAGGTCGAGTTCGGGTCGCCGAATCCGAACGTCTTGCCCTTGATGTCATCGACCGAGGTGATGCCGCTGTCCTTGCGGGCAAAGCCGATCGAATAATAACCGATGGAGCCGTCTTCGTTCTGCTTGACCAGCACCGGCTCGACCGCCTCTGGGTCGGCGATATACGTCCCGGCATAGGACGATGCGCCCATCCAGGCCGCGTCGATGGTGCCGCCCAGCAGGCCCTGCATCACGCCGTTGTAATCGGCGGGGGTGAAGATCTTGACCTCGACGCCCAGCGCTGCGGCGATCTTGTCGGCATAGCACTGTTGGTTGGCCAGACGATCCTGGGCGTTTTCGCCGCCAAGGATGCCAAGGCGGAATTCGGTGATCTCTTGCGCCGAAGCGGCAGAGACAAGCGCGGAGGTGGCCAGCGCGGCTGCGATGAGGTGCTTCATGGGTTGTCCCTTTGTCATGACGTATCAGACCGCGACTTCCGCCTGCCGGATCTCTGTCCGGGCAACGGCGACGGGATCGCGGATTTCGGTAGAGGTGGCGTCTTCGGAAAAATCCGCCCCCGCGCCATAGATGTCGCGGGCAACGCCGGTGGTCAGCTGCTCGGGCGTGCCGTCAAAGACGATCCGCCCAAGGCGCATTCCGATCACCCGGTCGCAATAGCGCCGGGCGGTATCAAGCGTGTGCAGGTTGGCGATGACCATGCGGCCGTCTTCGTCATGGATGCGGCGCAGCGCCTCCATCACGATCTGCGCATTCATCGGATCGAGGCTGGCGATGGGTTCATCCGCAAGAATGACCTTGGGGTCCTGCATCAGCGCCCGCGCGATGGCGACGCGCTGCTGCTGGCCGCCCGACAGCGCCTCGGCCCGCTTGGCCGCATGGCCCGCGATGCCCAGCCGATCAAGAATGTCGATGGCGCGGTGAATGTCGGCTTGCGGATACAGGTTGAACATCGTGCTGATGACAGGGCGGCGCGCCAGCGTGCCATGCAGCACGTTCGACACCACGTCCATGCGCGGCACGAGGTTGAACTGCTGGAAGATCATCGCGCAGTCGCTTTGCCACTGGCGCTTGTCTCGCC
Organism: Salipiger sp. 1_MG-2023; assembly: GCF_030547555.1. Taxonomy (NCBI): domain Bacteria; kingdom Pseudomonadati; phylum Pseudomonadota; class Alphaproteobacteria; order Rhodobacterales; family Roseobacteraceae; genus Salipiger; species Salipiger sp. 1_MG-2023. The sequence goes on from NZ_JAUOQN010000072.1 coordinate 11,213, forward strand.
CCCTAAGCGCCAGCACGTTGCGCCCTTCAAAGCGCAGCTCGCCCTCGGAGGCGTCGGTCAGCCGGTTCATCATGCGCAGGAAGGTCGATTTGCCCGCCCCGGATGCCCCGATGATACCGATCATCATCGGACGATCGACGCTGAAGCTTGCGCTGTCCACGGCATTGTTCGCGCCAAAGCGCTTCGTCAGCTTGTCAACGACGAGCATGTGTCCCCCGGATGTCTTGTTCCGAGGCGGGGTGTGCGCCTGCTTCGTAGCAAGAGCGTGACAGCGTTGATTCCAAACCATGACACGGCAATGAAGCTTTGATGACAGCCGCTGCCCGCTTGCCTATCCACGCCTGCGCCGCGTACAAGGTCGCAAAGACTGACCGATCCGCGAGGCCGGTCCCCCTGTCCGAAAGCTCCAAGCGTCATGCAGACCAGCCCCTCGCCCTCTGTCCCCCTGACCCATATGCTGACCGGGGCGTTGCTGATCGCCGTCACGGTGTTGGTCGCGATCCGCGAATGGGCGCATACCCCGGCACTGGATCCGATCACCTTTGCGCTGTGGGTGGTGCTGGTGGCGGCGTTGTGCGTCATGGTGAAACCGGGGCGCAGGGCCTTCGTAGTGGCCGCCGTCGTGCTGACCGGGCTGCTGGTGTGGCAAGTGCCGGACTGGCAGGCGGTGGTGGTGCGGGCGTTGGTGTCGGGCACCTTTATTGCCGCCTTCTTCACCGCGCTGGCAACGCTGCGCAGCGCCGCCGAGCCCTCGCCCGAGATTCGCGAGGCAGGGTCTTTCCTTGCCCGCCAGCCGCCGGGACGGCGCTATCTGGCGCTGACCCTTGGCGGCACCGGCTTTGCCCTGCTGCTCAATTACGGCTCGATCGCGCTGCTGGGCTCACTGGCCACCGCCGCCGCGCGCGAAGAGCCCGACGAGGAAATCCGCAACCACCGCCGCCGCCGCATGCTGCTGGCGATCCAGCGCGGCTTTGTCACCTCGCTGCCGTGGTCGCCGCTAAGCTTTTCCATCGCCATCACCACGGCGCTGATTCCGGGCGGCTCATGGGCAGGGGTGATTGTGCCGGCCTTTGTCTCGGCAGCGCTGATGACGCTGCTCGGCTGGGGGCTGGACACGGTGATGAAACCGAAGCTGAAGCGCCCCGCCCCGCCGCGCGGCGCGCCGGACAATCATTGGGAAAAGCTCAAGCCGCTGGCGTGGCTGCTGGGGGTGCTGGTGGTGTCGGTGCTGGCGCTAGGCTGGGTCACCGGGCTGCGCATCATCGCGCTGGTGCTGGTCATCGTGCCGGTGATGGCGCTGGTCTGGACGTGGATGCAAACCCGCAGCGGCGGCCTGCCGATGCGCACCCGCCTGTTCGATTACGCCTTTCGCGAGATGCCGGGCTATAAATCCGAAGTGCTGCTGCTGATGATGGCGGGCTATATCGGCACCGTCGGCGCGCCGCTGTTGGCGCCGCTGGTCAAGGCCAGCGGCTTTCATCCCGAAGACCTGCCGACATGGCTGGTGCTGGTCGGGCTTGTCTGGATCGTCCCGTTGCTTGGGCAATTCGCGATGAACCCGATCCTTGCGGTGTCGCTGATCGCGCCGCTGCTGCCGAGCCCGGACGTGCTGGGCATTCCCCCCGCCGCGATTGTTCTTGCCATCGTGTCGGGCTGGGCGCTTGGCGGCATCAGTTCGCCCTTCACCGCGACGACGCTGCTGACCGGCGCGTTCGGCGGTGTATCGGCGCGGCAGGTGGGCGTGGGGTGGAACGGTGCCTATATGCTGGTCCTTCTGGCGGTGATCCCGGTCTGGGTGCTGGCCTACGCTTTCCTTTTCGCCTGAAACCGCTTGCAGACGAACGATCCCGGACGCAGGCTTCGCGCATAACGACGCGAAGGACTGCCCGCGATGCCCCTGACGAGCCCGCCGATCTTTGACGGCCACAACGATCTGATCCTGCGCCTGCTGCGCGGCACCGCCACGCCCGAAGGCGTCGCGGCGGGCCTTGAGGGCGGGCACATTGATCTGCCGCGGGCGCAGGCGGGCGGGTTCGGCGGCGGCTTCTTCGCCATCTACGTGCCCTCGCCCGTCGACAAGGACGCCAAGGCCGAGGAGATGTCGCACCCGAGCTACGACCTGCCCCTGCCCGCGCAGATCCCCCAGCCCGAGGCGCTGCGCATCACGCTTGAGGGCGCCGACGCGCTCGAGGCGCTCGAAGCCGCCGGCGCGTTGACCATCTGCCGCACCGTCGCCGAGCTCGAAGCCGCGATCCACGCTCCGAAGATGGCCGCGATCATGCATATCGAAGGCGCCGAGGCCATCGACCCCGAGTTCGAGATCCTGCACCAGATGCACGCCCGCGGGCTGCGCTCGCTTGGGCCGGTGTGGTCGCGCCCGACGATCTTTGGCAACGGCGTGCCCTTCCGCTTCCCCTCGACCGGCGACATCGGCGACGGGCTGAGCGAGCATGGCAAGCGGCTGGTGGCAGAGTGCAACGCACTGAAAATCATGATCGACCTCAGCCATCTGAACGAAAAGGGCATGGATGACGTGGCCGCGATTTCAGACGCGCCGCTGGTCGCCACCCATTCCAACGCCTACGCGGTTACCCCGCATTCCCGTAACCTGACCGACCGGCAGCTGGCCCAGATCGCACAGAGCGATGGAATGGTGGGCATCAACTTTGCCTCGGCCTTCCTGCGGCCCGACGGGCAGATGGACAGTGATTTTTCTCTTGACGTGATGATGAGTCATCTTGACCATCTGGTAAAAATTCTGGGCGAGGACCGGGTTGGCTTTGGATCGGATTTCGACGGCGCGCTGGTGCCGAAGGACATCGGCAGCGTCGCCGGGCTTCCGGCGCTGCGCCAGGCCATGATCGACCACGGCATCGGTGACGAAATGATGGAAAAACTGTGCTATCGCAACTGGCTGCGCGTGCTGCGCAAGACCTGGGGCGCCTGAGACAAGCAAAAAGCCGGAAAACCGGCATCGCATAGTCAACCGGGAGTATAACATGACAAAGACAAACCGCAGCCTGCGCACCGCCGCGCTGCTCGCCGCCCTGATGGGCGGCGTCGCCCTGCCCGCCATGGCGGAAACCCCGCCGAACATGCTGGTGATCGCCAACCGCATCGACGACATCAAGACCTTCGATCCGGCCGAAAGCTTTGAATTCGCTGGCGCGGACGTGTCGCGCAACGTCTACGAAAAGCTGGTGAATTTCGATCCGCTTGACCTCGACGCAGGCTTCCAGCCCGAACTGGCCGAAAGCTGGGAGGTGTCCGAGGATGGCACCGTCATCACCTTCACCATGGCCGAGGGCCATGTCTTTGCCTCCGGCAACCCGGTGACAGCCAAGGACGCGGCCTTCTCGCTGCAACGGGCCGTCAAGCTCGACAAGACGCCGAGCTTCATCCTGACCCAGTTCGGCTTCACCCCCGACAATGTCGATGAAATGATCAAGGCCACCGATGACAAGACGCTGGTCGTCACGCTTGATCAGAAATACGCGGTGTCCTTCGTGCTCAACTGCCTGACCGCGACCATCGGCGGCATCGTCGACATGGAAACCGTGATGGCCAACGAGACCGATGGCGACATGGGCTCGGCATGGCTGCGCACCAACACCGCCGGGTCCGGCCCCTACAAGGTGGTCGACTGGAAGCCCAATGAATCGGTGCTGATGGATCTCAACCCCAGCTACGGCGGCGAGACACCGGCGATGCAGCGGGTGATCGTTCAGCATATTCAGGAATCCGCCACGCAGCGCCTGCAACTGGAACGCGGCGACATCGACATCGCCCGCAACCTGTCGCCCGAAGACGTGGCCTCGATCAAGGAGCAGGACGGGCTCAAGGTCGTCGACGAGCTCAAGGGCCGCCTGATGTACTGGTCCGCCAACCAGAAGAAAGAGATGCTCACCGATCCCAAGCTGCTTGAGGCGCTGAAATGGGTGGTCGATTACCAGGGCATGGCCGACAGCTTCCTGAACGGGCAATATACCGTGCATCAGGCCTTCCTGCCGCTGACCTTCCTTGGCGCGCTGACCGAAAAGCCGTTCACCTACGACATGGACAAGGCCAAGGCCGCGCTGGCGGAATCCGGCTACCCTGACTGCGGCCCGATCGAGATTTCGGTGCGCGAAGCGCAGGAACGCATGGACATCGCCCAGTCGCTGCAAAACACCTGGAACCAGCTGGGCTGCGACGTGTCGCTGATCGTCGGCACAGGGGCGCAGACGCTCGACCGCTACCGCGCGCGCGAGCATGACATCTACCTTGGCGCATGGGGCCCGGATTATCCCGATCCCAACACCAATGCGGGCACCTTTGCGGTCAACCCCGACAACAGCGACGAGTCGGGCAACACCGGATACCTCGCATGGCGCAACGCCTGGGACATCCCCGAGATGACACAGGACACCCTTGCCGCCGTTGTCGAAAACGATACCGAAACCCGCGCCGAAATGTATATCGACCTGCAAAAACAGCACCAGCAGGTCTCGCCCTTCGGCATCATGTTCCAGCAGATCGAACAGCACGGCATGCGCGAGAACGTGCAGAATTTCGTCTCTGGCGGTGCCACCACGGCGGCGTCCTACTGGGTCGTCACCAAGTAACTCGGATGGGGCGGGCCGCTGCGCCCGCCCCGCCCTTGCGCAAAGACCGGAAAGCCCTTGCCTCAGGATAATACCTCCGCGCCCCCTGCCCGGCGCGCCCCGATTATGCCGCGCTGGCTGCGCAAGCTGCTTGGCACGGTGCTGACCATCGCCATCACCTTGCTGGGCCTGCTCTTCGTGACCTTCATGATCGGGCGCGTCATGCCCATCGACCCGGTGCTTGCAGTGATTGGTGAGCGCGCCACGCAGGCGCAATACGACAAGGTGTTCATCGAGTTGGGCCTCGACAAACCGCTGATCTCGCAATTTCTCATCTATGTCGGCGATGTGCTGCAAGGCGATTTCGGCCGCTCGATCCGCACCGGGCAGCTGGTATCCGATGACATCAAGCGGGTCTTCCCCGCCACGCTGGAACTGGCAACGCTGGGCACCCTGTTCGGGGTGTTCATCGGTGTGCCGCTGGGGGTGCTGGCGGCGGTGTACCGCGGCACGTGGATCGACCAGCTGGCCCGGCTGGTCGGGCTGGTGGGCTATTCCATGCCGATCTTCTGGCTGGGGCTCGTGGGATTGCTGCTGTTCTACGGCATCCTTGGCTGGGTCGCGGGGCCGGGGCGGCTTGGGGTGTTCTATCAGGGCATCGTGCCCGAACGCAGCGGGCTGCTGCTGCTTGATGCCGCCATCGCCCGCGACTGGACGGTGTTCAAGGACGCCTTTTCCCACATCATCCTGCCCGCCGGGCTGCTGGGCTATTTCAGCCTCGCCTATATCAGCCGGATGACCCGCAGCTTCATGCTCGAACAGCTCAGCGCCGAATACATCACCACCGCGCGGGTCAAGGGGCTGTCCGAATGGAACGTGGTCTGGCGCCACGCCTTCCGCAACATCCGCATCCAGCTGGTGACGGTGATCGCGCTGGCCTATGCCAACCTGCTCGAAGGCTCGGTGCTGACCGAGATCATCTTCGCATGGCCCGGCATCGGGCAATACATCACCACCTCGCTGCTGGCCAATGACATGAACTCGGTGCTCGGCGGCACCGTGGTCATCGGCACCATCTTTGTCGGCCTGAACATCTTTTCCGACCTGCTCTACCGCTTCTTCGACCCGAGGGCGAAATGACCCATCAAACCCTCCGCGACTGGCTGCTGACAGACACCCCGCAGTCGCGCCGTCAGGCCAGCGCCGCCGCGTGGTACGCCGGCTGGCTGAAACTCAAGCGCAACACGCTGGCGATGGCCGGGCTGATCGTACTCATTGCGCTGATCCTCGGCGCGCTGTGCGCCCCGCTGCTGGCGACGCAAGACCCGTTCGTGCAGGATCTGGGGGCCCGGCTGCTGGCGCCGGGCACCGACGGCCACATCTTCGGCACCGACAGCCTCGGACGCGACATCTGGTCCCGCCTCATCTACGGCGCGCGCATCTCGCTGTATATTGTCGCGCTGGTGTCGGTGGTGGCACCGCTGCTGGGGCTGATCATCGGCACCGTCGCGGGCTACGCGGGTGGCATCCTCGACGTGGTCCTGATGCGCTTCACCGATATCTTCCTCGCTTTCCCGCGGCTGATCCTCGCACTGGCCTTCGTCGCCGCCCTTGGCGCGGGCATCGAAAACGCCGTGCTCGCCATCTCGCTGACCGCCTGGCCGCCCTACGCGCGCATTGCCCGCGCCGAAACCCTGACCATCCGCAATTCCGATTTCATCCACGCCATCAAGCTGCAAGGCGCTGGCCCCCTGCGCATCATCACCCGCCACGTCTGGCCGCTGTGCATCTCATCCCTCGTGATCCGCGTCACCCTCGACATGGCGGGCATCATCCTCACCGCCGCCGGGCTCGGCTTCCTCGGCCTCGGGGCGCAACCCCCCAGCCCGGAATGGGGCGCCATGGTCTCCGAAGGGCGCAAGTACATCCTCGATTACTGGTGGGTCGCCACCATCCCCGGCCTCGCCATCTTCACCATCTCCCTCGCCTTCAACCTGCTCGGAGACGGGCTGCGCGACGTGCTCGACCCCAGAGAGGCCGGCAAATGATCCCCGCCCCCAGCTTCTTCTGGCCGCAAATATCCCGGGGGGAGCCGCAGGCGGGGGGCCGCGCCCCCCCCCCCCCCCCCCCCCGGGCCCCCCCACCTGTGGCCCCCCCGCGGGGTTTTTGGGTTCACCGCCCGGGCCGGGCAGCGGATAGCACCGGCATCGAGGTCCTCGGCCACGGCGAGTGGCAAGCCCGCCAGCACGGTGTTCAGGGG
>NZ_JAUOQN010000073.1:0-17663 GCF_030547555.1 Salipiger sp. 1_MG-2023
CGTGACCGAGGCTGTAGGATAAGTGTGTCCGGGGGAAGGGGCAGCTTGGCCATCAGCGGCTTTGTGCAACAGAGCCCCCTTTGGACCATGCAAAACAAGCCTGGCGATGTTCCAGAACCAAGGCGTCAGTATCGGCAGCAGTCTGGAGTGCTGCTGGCGTTTAACTATGAGCGGACAGCGACGCTAGGTATTTTGCAGCACGGTCCCGAAATGCAAAAGAACCTTGCAGCTTTGCGTCCGCAATGGCGCGGCCAAGAGCGCGGCGGGCAATGTCGTGACGCCCGCATCCTTCAGCCAGACGTGCGTGAAAGCGGTGCAGTTCTGCGCTGTACCAGCGCTCGCCGGTCATGCGTTCGCAGGCATAGGCGCGACGTATTGCCTGAAGGCCTTTCTCGGCCTCGCCCTGACGGGCGGCAACTTCGGCGAGAAGGCCAAGGTTAAAGGGCTTTGTCAGGCGCATATCTATCGCGGCATAGGCCTTCATTCCCGCCTCGATCCGGCTCACGCCCGATGCTTCACCCTGCATCGCCTGTGCCCACCCCGCCAGCATCTGGCCGGACGGCTCCCAGAAGGTGACATTTTCCCGGTGACACAGCGCAATGAGCGCCTCGGATCGGATCAAGCAAAGCCGCGCGTCGCCACGGAGACGGGCGCAGACTGCACCGGCCCAAAGTGCCTGCGCCTGCGCAAAGGGTTGGCCTAGCCGCTCGGCCCGCGTGGTGGCGGCGGCAATGTGATACTCTGCTTCCGTCTCCTGACCGCGCATTTCGCAAAAGCACGCCGCATATTGGTGACATACGACCTCGGGGTCCTCGACCAGCAGTATATTGGCGCCATCTGCCCCGCCGCGGCGCGCGATTTCGAGCGTGGCAGAGATCCGCGCCGGGCAGGCATGCAACGCCCCGGCAAAGAAGTGGGTCTGGCCGATGGCGTTATGCGCGGTCATTGCCAACTGGGCGGGCGCGTCGTCCGCGAGGGCCACAAGCCCATTCGCGACGCTCTTTGCGCGGTCCAATTCGGCCCGGGTCACCAGATCATTCCACAGACCGGCCAAGACCGGGATCGTACCGGCAGGGTCGCTGACCCGGGTCGCCAGCAGGCCGGCACGGTCATAAATCTCGCGGAGTGCGGTGCCCGTGAAGCCCTGAGAACTGGTCAGGCTCGCAGCCAACCCTAGAAGGGCGTGCAACTCTGATCTCTGTGCCTCGCTATCGGTTTCGGCTGAGCGGGCGTGCAGAGCTAACGCCTTGTGGAATTGTTCTTCTGCGTCTGATGCCGCGCCACGTTCCAGTGCCTGTTGGCCAGAAATGGTTCGGTAGTGCGCCGCACGCGACCAGTCTGCGCCGCGCTCGAACTGGTCCGCCAGTGTTGGCGCAATTTCGGTGACGGCAGGGCCATGGCCCGCCTCCAGTCGCAGCCCGATACGGCGGTGCGTGCCCTGCCGATTGGCCGCCGGAAGCCCTTCGTAAAGGGCTGCATGGTGCAACGCGTGCCGAAAGGCATATCGCGTGGCAACACTCCCGTCGGGCCTGACATCCAGCCCCGCATGGGAAATGAAGCGGCGGTTTCGCGCCAGATTTTCCAGTTGCCGCTCGGCCGCTTCCAGCGCGTGCTGATCGTCGGCCAGGTCTGGCGCCGAAAAGGTCTGCCCTGCCACGCTGGCCGTTTCCAGCAAGGCGCGTTCTTCTGGAGATAGCCGGCTTACCCGATCACTTTCGATGAGGGTCCGGATGCTGGGCGCGAGGCCCAAAACGAGGTCTTCCGGCGTCGTCTTGAGTTGCCATCTCAGACCGTCATAACCGACATGTCCCTGCATCAGCCAGTGGTCCACGGCCTCATCGACGAGGATCGCATGTCCTTCGGTTCGCCGAAAAACGGCCTCGGCGAGAGCCGGGGGAAACTGGTGGCCCGGGAAGCGTTGCGCAAGATACGCTGCCACTGCAGCGGCATCCAGGCCGCCGAGAGCTACCGAAAGCACGTCGGACTGGCGGCTGAGCTGACCCAGAGCTTCTGACATTTCGCTTGTGCGGTCCACTTCCTCGTCCCGGTAGGTTCCAAGGACCAAGAGCCGGGCAGGGGTTCTTTGCAGACCCCAGGTGACCAGCCAGGCCAAGGTGCTGGGATCGGCCCAATGCAGATCCTCCAGCAGAAGAACGCCGGGGCGTCCTCTGGTCAGACGCTCCATAAGGGCTGTAAACTCACGGCGCATCGTGGCGGGTTTGTCGGGATCGACGCTGAAGGGGGCTGTGTCCCTTGGCGCGTCCGATCCCGGAAGCAGCGCAGCCCAGGTTGGCGCCACCTTAGGCAGAAGGCGCGCCAGCGTGTCGCCTTCCGGCCCGGCACCGAGTTCGGACAAGGCATCGAGCAGCAGGCCATAGGGCTCCCGAGCCCCGGGATGGGCAAGGGCCTGCCCCCGTACCGTCCAGAGCGGCGTGCGCTGGGGGAGGCTCGCGATGAAAGTCTCAACCAGCCGCGTCTTGCCAGCGCCCGCTTCGCCTGAGACGAGGACAACGGCCCGTTGGCCGCCCCATGCGGCGGAGGCTTTGTCATTCAGCGCCTCCAGTTCCTGCTCGCGACCGACGCAGAGCGCGCGATCTTCGGGGGGGAGGGCGGATGTTTCATTGCGCAGGTGTATCTGCCGGGCGAGCCGATAGCCTTGCCGTCCAACCGTCTCGATGAGGTCGGCCCCTTCATGAGAGGTCGACAGCAGGCGGCGGAGCTCTCGGATGCACTGCTTGGGGCCGGCGTGGCTACCGTGGCTGACGCCCCAGACCATGCGGCGCAGCTCTTCCTGGCTGACGACTTCGCCTTGACGTTCCACCAGGGCGGCCAACACGGCCAGCGTTTTGGGACGCAGTGGAAGCTCGGTGCCGTCAAGCGACAAAAGCCCCCGCGAGTGATCCAACGTGATGTCCTTAAAGCTCATGACCGATCGGTGATTCCAGATTTTTTAGATGCGACCGGGTGAGACCAGTCGCGAAAAAGAATGCTTTGAGCATGGGTTACACCAATTTTGAACCCCGGGCCACTTTGTTTGAATTGAGGGTTGCCCGATACCGGTTGCGCTAAGGCTGGCAACGGGAGAGCTCGGATGAAGGGCATGAAGGCATGAGCAGATTGGATGTGACACTTGGTTTCTGCGAAGGAGTATTGAGCGAAAGATCGCTCTACCGGCGCGCTGCCTCACCCTTCCTGCGCCGTCTGATGATGCTAGGGGCGCTCGGCATCTGCATGGCCGCGCCGGGGCGTGCGCAGGACCTGACAGATATGAACCGCGCGCTTTCCGGGCAGACCGTGATCTTACAGCGATATGCGCCACCGCCGCAGGTCGGATCGGTCGAGATCGGGGTCGAGGATGAACGTGAGCAGATCGACATGCAAAAGGCCGAGCGGATCAGTTTCCGCCTGAATTCGGTCACGGTCGAGGGCGGGGGCACGCTTTCTGCCGCCAACCTTGCGGCGATCTGGCAGGGGCGGATCGGCAGCCAGATCACGCTTGCCGAGCTTTACCGCATCGCCGATGCGGTGGATGCGGCCTACCTCGCGGCGGGCTTTTTCTCAAAGACCGTGGTGCCGGTGCAGGACTATGCCGACGGGCAGATCCGCCTGCGGGTTTTCGAGGGCTATGTCGACCGGATCGAGATCGACAGTGAAATTCCCGGTATCGACGCGCGGCTGGCACCCTACCTGCAACGGATCCTCGCGATGCACCCCATCCGAGTCAGCGATGCCGAGCGCGAGCTGCTATTGATGAGCGACCTTGCAGGGCTGGTGATCGAGGGCACGTTCATACGCCCCGAGGGGGCGAGCGGCGGCGGGGTGCTGCACCTTGAAATCACTCATGACCGCAGCAGCGGGATGATCGCTCTGGATAATTTCGGGACAGACGCGGTGGGTCCGCTGCAACTGGCCAGCATTTTGGAACTCAACGATGTCTACCGGCAGTTTGAAAGCACGAACCTGACCGGCGTATTGACGCCCGTCGACCACAGGCAGATGGCGCTGATCCAGTTCGGCCAAAGCTATCCGGTTGGATCTTCAGGGCTCATCGCGCGCTACAACCTGGTCTATCTGCGTCAGCGTCCGGGCGGCGATCTGGCCGATCTGGGGATCGACGTGACATCGGCGGTGGCAACGGCGGGCCTGTCCTATCCCTTTGTTCGCTCATTGGATTGGAACCTCTGGGGCGCGGCCGATGTGACGTTCCGCAATGACGATGTCGATGTCATGGGCGAAGCCGTGTCGCGCAGCCGGTCCCGCTGGGCCAGCTTCTCGCTGCAATATGACCGCAGCTTCGAAACGGGCACGTTCAGCGCCCAAAGCGCGTTCAACATCGGCACGGCCTCTGACCTTGACGTCGGGGAGGTGCCCGGCGATTTCCGCTTCGTGACCGGGGGGCTGGAATACAGCCATCCTTTCGGCGACAAGACTGCCATCTCATTCCAGACCATGGGGCAGTATTCGGGACGCGAATTGCCCGGCGCGGTCAAGCTCGGGGTCGGCGGCGACCCCTATGGGTTCGGTTTCGACAACGGCACCATCTCGGGTGACAACGGCCTGGCCGCAGCGGCGCGCCTCAGCCACGATTTCGAAACAGACATGGCGCAACTGCCGACCCTCTCGACGTCGCTATTCGTCGATTACGGCAAGGTCTGGCACGAGGCCCCGGACGATGGCCCGCAGACCGAATATCTGGGTTCCTACGGGGTCGGTCTGGGCGGGATGCTGAACGAGCGGGTCAGTTTCCAGCTGGCCGCGACCCTGCCCTGGACGCATTCGGCTTCGGTGGACGAGCCGGGGGGCAAACTACTTTTCCAACTTGTCATGCCGCTGTGAAATCAGTCGCTCACGGCCCCCTCGCAGGGGCCGTGACAGGATCAAGGCCCGCCGGATGCGGGAGGGGAATGACAGGGTCGTGCGAAATCGGCCTGTCCTGCCCCGTGCTATGCTAGACTCGTTCGAGGCCTCGCGCCTCGGATCGCCAATTTCAGGCCGGAATTTCAGGCCAGAGGGGGTTTCATGCGCAATCACATCGGGGCCCTCGGCCTATGTCTAGGTCTTGTCCCTTTTTCGGCCACGGCTGGGGATGATGGGCTGCCGTTGCCGTCCTCCCTGCCGCTGCTGGATTACCAGTCCCAGCTTTATCCCTTCATCGCCGGGCGTGCGTTCGCGGCTAAAGGCTGGGTCCGGGACAAGCGCTGGCGCGATACCGGGCCCTTTGTCTTGGGCACCTCCTATGGCATCCACCCGGCCGTGCGGATCTATTATTCGCCCGAGGTGATCACTTGGCTTGAAGGCGGGCGACAGGGGGCGGTGCCCGACGGCGCGATGGTGGTCAAGGAAATGGCGACGCCCCCGGCCGCGCGTTACATGACCTACCGGGAGATGCTGGAATACCTGCATCCCGACGACCCCGAGGCGGTCGAGGCGCAGATGCTCGAATTCCTGCGCAAGGACGGGGGCCTGAACTGGACCGTCATGGTCAAGGACAGCGCGGTATCCTACGGCGGCTGGTTCTTTGCCTCGGTCGATGCCTCGGCCGAAATCGACGATTTCGCGCCTCCCTATGCGCCGGCCTCGGGGCAGGCCGGGGATGGTCTGTGCATGCGCTGTCACGCCTCTGCCGCCGAAGAGCTGGTGTTCTCGGCGCTCGACAATGTCGAGGGCTATCCCGGCGAGCCGCTGAACTTTCGCGTGGACGAAAGTTGGCGCAACATGACCGATCAGCCGGTCGGCGCGATGAACCTGCCGATCCAGCAATACCCCGGCCAAGGACAGTCCGTGGCCGCGCTGATCGAGGATTACTTTCACAACGATGACGCCTACGACAAATCCAATGCGGGCGCCGGGGGCGATCCTGTCCGGCGCTCCACCGCGAACCCGGCTTTCGTTCAGATATTCCCGCCCGTGGACGGGATCGCGGTCGAGGCAAGCGCGGTACATCCGATGCCCAGCCAGTGGCTGGACCATGTGCCGTCGCGCCCGGACGGTCCGCAACATTTCCTGACCTCGGACAATTGTCTTGGTTGTCACGGCGGCCTTGGCGGCGCGCCTTCGGGGATCGCGATGTTCCTGCAGACAGGACCCGATTACGGCGACGGCTACGACATCTCGGAATATAGCGAATGGCGCTGGTCTCCCATGGGGCTCGCGGGGCGCGATCCGGTGTTCTTCGCGCAGCTTGAAAGCGAATTTGCCCTGTTGGAACAGGCGGGCTCTGGCGATCTGACCGATGCGCTGGGAACGACCTGCCTGTCCTGCCACGGGGCCATGGGGCAGCGGCAGTTGCAGATCGACGCCAAGGCCAGCCCGGAGGCCGGTCTTGATCCCAATGCCTTCAAGCTGGATTACATGGCGCTGCATGCACCGCTGACCGAGGCCGAGGACGCCCGGCAGAAGGCCGATGGCAGCTTTGCCTATCATCAATACGGCAACCTTGCCCGCGACGGGGTGTCCTGCGCGGTCTGTCACCATATCGCCCCGCCGGAACGGGCCGAGGGGCAGCCGGATTACAACACGCTCGACACCTACCTGATGAACGGCACCACCGGGCGCTTTCGCATGACCGAAGCCGACCGCCTGATCGGTCCCTATTCCGACGTGCGCACGAAGCCGATGGAACATGCCATGGGGATCACCCCGGTGCAGGACGATTACATCAAGGACAGCGAGCTTTGTGGGGCCTGCCACACCATCAACCTGCCCAACGTCGATGCCGATACCTCGGTGCCGCTGGACGGCTATACCGAGGCGGATCAGGCGGTGTTCAACCGGGCGGCCAGCAATGGCGCGGATTTCCTCAAGGACAGCTACGGCGTGACCTATCCCGAGGGGCTGACCGATTTCCAGCATTCGGTGGAACAGGCGACCTATCTTGAATGGGTCAACAGCAGCTACAGCGAAGAGGCGAGCGCGCAATCCTGTCAGGATTGCCACATGAAATCCGACTTCCGCAGCGCAGATGGCACTTTGGCGTTGGACGGGATCACCACGCAGATCGCCACCATTCAGGACACCACCCTGCCGGAAGTCGCCAATCTTTTGCCGCAGGACGAGGTCAACGTGCCGATGCGCGGCGGCTACCGGCGGCACGGCTTTGTCGGCCTCAATGTCTTTATGGTCGAGATGATGCGCCAGTTCCGCACCGAAATGGGCCTGTCCCAGACCCAGCCCATGACCTACGCCACGAATGGTGCGCAGCTTTCGATCGACACCATGGCGCAGCAGGCCCGCGAAGAGACGGCCGATATCGGGCTGTCGCTTAGCCTTGGGGCCGAGGGGATCGTGGCCGATGTCACCGTGACCAACCTCACGGGGCACCGGCTACCTTCGGGCGTGGGGTTCCGGCGCGCCTTTCTCGAACTGCGCGCGCTGGACGGGGCGGGCAAGACGTTCTGGTGTTCTGGCTGTACCGACGGGGCAGGGGTGATCGTGGATGGCGATCAGACGCCGCTCAGCACGGAGTTCCTCGACCAGCAGCCCGAAGGGGCGGAAATGGCGCTGTTCCAGCCGCATCACCGTGTGGTCACGGCGCAGGATCAGGTGCAGATCTACGAAGAGTTGACCCGCAACGCCGAAGGGGCCTTTACCACCAGTTTCGTGCATCGCGTCTCGCACCCCAAGGACAACCGCCTGTTGCCCCATGGCGCGCTGACACCGGGCACGCCGGCTTTCGTCGCCAAGTTCGGCGACAGCGAGGTCACCTCTGCCTTCATGAAGGCCACGCTTCCCGAGGGCGGCGCGGTTGATGACCCGGATTTCATCGCCGGATCGGACCGGGTCGAATACCGTATCCCCCTGCCGGCGGGCAGCGATCCGGCCGACATCACGGTGAAAGCAACGCTCTATTCGCAGGCCATTCCGCCCTATTATCTCAAGCAACGCTTCGAGACGGCGCCCGGAGGGCCCGCTACCCGGCGGCTGTACTATCTTGCCAGCCACCTTCAGACCGAGGGCACGCTGATCGAGGATTGGAAACTCGCCACCGGCAGCGCCACGGCAAAGCTGCCTTGATCCGTTGTCGTGCTCACGCAAAGCGGGCGGTCCATGGGTATTCAGACCGGCTATCTTGCTGGAACCGCAATATCGCACACCAACCTTTGCGTTACAGGTCCGTCATTATACCGGAATTGAACCGTTGATCCACTGGAGGGAGGCTCGGCCTGCCGCTTACATAGCCGCAGATCCCTTTTCGTCACAGGCGCTCTATACAATTCGGCTTTCGTATTAAAGCCTTACAAGAGGAACATTCCATTGACCGTCTTTCGATTTCCGACCTTCTTCTCGGCGGCCCTCGGGGGCGCGGTGCTGACCTGTGCCTCCATGGCGGCGGCCGATACCGGGGTCTGCATTCCGGATCCCGCAGCCCTGATGAAGACCCCGATGGGGCCGGATGCGCCGCTGCCCGATGCGTTGGCTGCGCAATTGGATGCGGCCGTGCGCGCGGCCCTGCCGCTGGCCGCCGCGCCGGGGATCATCGCGGGCGTGCAGACCCCCGAGGGCCGGTGGACCGCAGCCTACGGCGTGGCGGATCCCGAGACGGGGAGGGCAATGCAAACAGGCCTGCACACCCGGATCGGCTCGCTTACCAAAACCTTCACCGGCACCCTGCTGATGCAGCTCGCGGACAGCGGCGCGCTGTCGCTGGATGACCCGATCTCGGCCTATGTCGAAGATATCCCGAACGGCGAACGCATTTCCCTGCGCATGCTGGCCAACATGACCAGCGGGCTGCCCAACTACACGCTGACCGATGCCTTCTGGGCCGATTTCGCTGCCGACTCCGGGCGGGTCTACACGCCGGAGGATCTGCTGTCCTACATCGCCACCGAGCCGCCGCTGTTCGAGCCGGGCGCGCGGTTCGACTATTCCAATACCAACACCGTGCTGTTGGGGCTGGTGATCGAACAGGTCACCGGGCAGCCCATCGGCGATACCCTGCGGACAGAGATCATCGAGCCGCTCGGCCTTGGCGCGACGGTCTGGCCGGGCCGGTCGGCCGACTTGCCCGAGCCGCTGGCGCGTGGCTTTACCCTGCAAGGCGACGATGTTTCGCCCGACGCGCCATTGGAGGCGACGTTCTGGAATCCGTCCTGGGGCTGGACGGCGGGCGAGATGATCTCGACGCTCGACGACCTGTTGGTCTACGGGCAGGCGCTGGCCAGCGGGCAGGGTTTGCTGAGCGAGGTGGCGCAGGCAGAGCGGCTGGCCTCGATCCCCGCGAACGGCGGCTACGGCATCGGGCTGGTCTGCGCCGGTGGCTGGATCGGCCATACCGGCTCGTTGCCCGGCTACAACACGACGCTCTACCACGATGCCAACAGCGCCACGACGGTGGTGGTTCAGGCCAACAGCGACATCCCCGCGGGCGATTGCGGCGACATGGATGTCCTGCCCGACAACTCAGAAGACGCCGTCTGCGCGACGCCGGCGACGCGGGTCTTCATCGCGCTCTCGTCAGCACTCGGGAACGAATTCGTCCAGCCCTCGGCAGACTAGGGCGACGACTGGGTGCGGAGGAGTCCCCCCCGCACCCGCCAAACATCAGCAAGCGGATCGGCGGCAGTGATGAACGCCGGACGACGCCCTGTCCTCGGGGCGGCGGAGCAATTTCGTTGAGCGAAATAAATTGATTGAAGGAAAGGTTTGACATGCGCAGATACCAACTTCTGCTTTCGGTGGCTGTTATTTCAACCGGAGCCTTCCAACCCGGACGGGCACGCGCGGATTGCACCACATCCGGGGATACGGCGACCTGTACAGGGGGGCTGTATTCCGGGCGGGGTGTCGAATACGAAAACGCCTTTGCGAATGGCCGGGCAATCGAATCCCTCATCGTCAGGGACATGAACCGGGATATCGAGACGCCGCAAAACCCCGCTGGCGTCCTGCTTTCGTGGAGCAGCGGCATCGAGGCGGGCACGCTTGACGGTGTGAACAGCCTCGACCTTGGTCTCAGCTTCGATGCCGGGAGCTTTGGCATCAACGGCGAGAAAGGCAAATTCCGGTATGGCGTGGCGGCCAGATCCCTCGGGGCGGGCGGTCTGGATAGCGCCGCTGCCCTCCGAAGCACGGACAACGGCGGGCACGGCGGCGACGGCGGCTCTGTGACGGTCGACATGCGCTCGGGCTATATCAGTCTCAACTCGCCTCAGGCGGCCGGGGTCGTTGCCCTGTCAAGAGGCGGCGCAGGCGGCTCTGCCGGACGGGCAGAGGCGCTTCTGGACAGCACGTCGGGCGGCACAGGCGGCACGGGTGGCGCCGGGCGCACCGCCGAGGTCACAGTGCGCAGCCAAGGCATTTCGGTCATCGGTGATCTGGCGCAGGGCGTGGTGGCGCAATCCAGCGCCGGGGCCGGGGGCAACGGCGGGGACGTGTCGAGCGGGGGCGCGGACAACACGGCTGGCAACGGGGGGCAGGGCGGCGAGGGCGGACGCGCGCAGGCTGTCGTCTGGTCCGGTCCCGTCGATGTCTCGGGGCGCAGTGCCCTGGGCATCGGCAGTTATTCGACCGGGGGCGATGGTGGCCGCGGCGGCACCGCGGCGCAGTTGGGGCAGGCGGTCACGGGCGGACAGGGCGGCGCGGGTGGCAGCGCCGGGATTGCTGCGACCAACGTGGATGCCGTGAGCGTCACCGCCTCGGGCGAAGACGCCCACGCCATCGTGGCGTACTCCAAGGGCGGAAATGGCGGGGACGGTGGCCATTCCTTGCTGGGCCTGACCACGGTCACCGGCGGCAGGGGCGGCGACGGAGGGGCTGGGGAATATACCTCGCTGACCCTGAATGGCGGGCAGGCTTCGGCAACAGGCGATGGGGCCGTGGCGGTGTCGGCCATCAGTCAGGGCGGCGCGGGCGGTACGGGCGGGAACGCCCAGGACCACTATGAAACGGATGACCTCAAGACCGGTGCCACAGGCGGGCGCGGTGGAACAGGTGCCAGCGCCGGGGCGGTTTACGTCGCAATCCAAGACAGCGACATCAGCGCCAGCGGCACGGATGCCATCGGGGTCGAGGTCAGGTCGATCGGCGGTCAGGGCGGCGCTGGGGGCGACGGGGTCGCCGGCGGCGCGCTGGCCAATGGTGGCCGTGGCGGTGCGGGCGGTGACGGCTCGGACGTGGAGCTGCTCTTGATCGGCGGAGAGATCAAGGTTGACGGCGATGCCGCGGCCGCGGTGCTTGTGCAGAGTCAGGGCGGCGACGGAGGCGCGGGTGGCGATGCCTCAACGATTGCCGGTGATGTGAAGGGCGGTCTGGGAGGGGCCGGCGGCGCTGCGGGATCGGTGACGGTCACCACCACATCGCGCACCAGCATCACGACGACGGGAAGCGGCGCACAGCACGGCATCCTCGCGGAATCCCTTGCCGGTCAGGGTGGAACGGGCGGTGGCGGATCCACCGGCATAGGCAAGGGGACCGGCGGCGATGGCGGAAGCGCCGGCAGCAACGCGGCCACGGTTACCGCCTCCATCGACGCGGATATCACGACCGTCGGAGAAGAGGCGCAGGGCCTCGTCGCGCGCAGCTACGGCGGGGCCGGCGGCGATGGCGGCGACGGCGTAGGCGTGATCGGCGACGGGAACGGCGGGGCCGGTGGCAGCAGCAGCGCGGGCGGCAATGTCCAGTTGACCTTCAGCGGCAGTATCGCCACCGCCGGGGATGGCGCGGGCGCGATCCTCGCCCAGAGTATCGGTGGTTTCAGCGGCAACGCCGGGGCATCGGGCGGATTCCTTGCCTATGGCGCAGGCAGCCAAAGCGCGGGCGACAGCGGGATGGTGACGGCCGCTATCCTTTCCGGCGCCGTGCTGACCACCCGAGGCTCGGATGCCAACGCCATCATGCTTCAAAGCATCGGCGGCGGTGGCGGCGTTGCAGGAAGCAGCTCTGGCGCCGGGGCGCTTGGCGGCACCGGCTCCTCCGGCGGCGACGGTTCGGCGGTCAAACTGACCACGGGCGACATTCAGATCGAGACCTTCGGCGACAGCAGCCGTGGCATCAGCGCGACCAGCCACGGCGGCGGCGGCGGTGACGGCGGCGGTGCGGGGGGCATTGTCTCGATCGGCGGCGCCTCGGGCAGCGGAGGCGACGGTGGCACCGTCGAGGTCGAGACAACGGCCCAGATCATCACCCACGGTGACTCGGCGGACGGGCTGCACGCCCAATCCATCGGCGGTGGCGGTGGCAGCGCCGACGGCACCGGCGGGGTCGTCGCCGTGGGCGGGACCGGCGGCGGCGGCGGCGACAGCGATGCGGTTTCGGTTCTGGCCGGTGGCAGCATCCTGACGGAAGGCCGGGATGCCGACGGGGTCTTCGCGCAAAGCATCGGTGGCGGCGGCGGCGACGGAGCCTGGGCAACCTCCCCCGATGGCGTGGCCTCGCTGGCGGTTGGCGGTCAAGGCGGCGCGGGCGGCGATGCCGGCGAGGTCACCTTTGCCGATGTTGACCCCGACGCGGCGGCTTACCTGATCCAGACAACGGGCGAACGCGCGCGGGGCATCTTTGCGCAAAGCATCGGTGGTGGCGGCGGCGACGGGGGGCAGGCGCTGACGGTGGGGGATATCAACATTGCCGTTGGCGGCAGCGGCGATGCAGGGGGCGACGGCGCGGCGGTCGATGTCACGACCGGGGCCCACATAAGCACCTCCGGCAACCTTTCCACCGGCATTTCCGCGCAATCCGTCGGCGGCGGCGGCGGGTCTGGCGGCCAGTCGATCGAGGTCGCAAACGGGCCGATGACGATCAGCGTCGGGGTCGGCGGTAGCGGCGGGTCCGGCGGCGTCGGCAGCACCGTCAACGTGGATACATCCGGCAATATCTCGACCTCGGGTCAGATCGCCGATGCCATTTCGGCCCAATCCATCGGCGGCGGCGGCGGCACTTCGGGCCAGTCGCTTAGCGTGACAGGCGTTACGATGGGCAATGTGGCGACGACGGTCGGCGGCGCTGGCGGCGCGGGCAATCACGCCGACGCGGTTTCGGTCTCATCGAGCGGAACCCTGACGACCGAGGGCGATGCCTCGAACGGGATCATGGCGCAATCGATCGGCGGCGGTGGCGGGGCCTCGAAGGTAGCGGGCACCATCACGGCCATCGGCGGCACCGGATCGGTCTCGACGACGGTCGGCGGACAGGGCGGCGCGGCCGGTGATGGCGGGGATGTGAGCGTCGATGCCGATGGATCGATCGTGACCGCCGGGGACAATTCCGACGGGATCCTTGCCTCGAGCATCGGCGGCGGTGGCGGCAGCAGCGCTGAAACCTATTCCATCACGGCGCTGACCACGGCCAGCATCCAGACGACTGTGGGCGGATCGGGCGGCAGCAGCGGCTCGGCAGGCGATGTCGATGTCACCTCGAATGCGTTCATCCATACGGCGGGAGACCAGAGCGCCGGTATCGCCGCCCAGAGCGTTGCGGGCTCTGGCGGTAAGTCGGGCACGGTCCTGAACGGCTCGTTGTCGGTGGGGGCTGTCAACACCACCGTTGGCGGATCGGGCGGCGATGGCGGCGTGGCGGGGGATGTGACCCTGTTCAACACCGGCATGATCATCACCGAGGGCAGCCATTCCGAGGCGATCTCGGCGCAAAGCATCGGTGGCGGCGGCGGCACGGCCAAGGGGGCCATCACCGGCGCCATCGGGGTCGGGGCCATTGATGTCACCTTTGGCGGCGACGGCGGCAACGCCGGGAGGGCGGGCGACGTCTCGGTCACCTCGGAAGGAGATGTGCTGACCTTTGGGTCCTATTCCGGGGGCATCCTGGCCCAAAGCCAGGGCGGCGCAGGCGGCCAGGGCGGATTATCGATCGAAGGCAGCCTGACGGCCGGGGAAATCTCGGGCGCGGCGAATGTCACCGTGGGCGGGGGCGGTGGATCCGGCGGCGCGGCGGGCAATACCGTGGTAGCCAACAGCGGCGATATCCAGACTTTGAACTACGGATCGGCGGCAATCACCGCGCAATCTGTGGGGGGCAATGGCGGCGCGGCAGGCAACGTCATTACCGGCAATGTCAATCTCAGCACCGAAGCGGGGGGCGAGGTCAATGTCGATGTCGGCGGTCCCGGCGGCGACGGGGCCGTCGCTGGCACGGTCACGGTCGACAATTCCGGCAACCTCTATACGCGAAGCTACAATTCCACCGGTATCGTGGCGCAGTCCATCGGCGGCAATGGCGGGGTTGGCGGCTCGGTCTACAGCGTCTCGGGCGAGATCGAAAAGGCCAGCTCTGTCGCTGTTGGTGTCGATGTCGGCGGCGATGGCGGAACCGGCATGGATGCCGATGACGTGGCCGTCACGAACGCTGGCACCATCACGACCATCGGGGACGGCTCTGCCGGGATCATTGCACAGTCGATCGGCGGCGGCGGCGGCATCGCCGGGAACACCGCGAACTTCGATCTGGACCTGACCGGCTTGGTCAAGGGGTCCACCGTTACGGTGACCTCGAATATCGATGTCGGTGGCGATGGCGGGGCTGGCGGATACGGCCGGGCCGTGACGGTCCAGAACAGCGGCAACATCACGACCAGCGGCGAAAGCGCGTCGGGCATCGTGGCGCAGTCCATCGGTGGCGGTGGCGGCTATGGCGGCAGCGCCTCGAGCCAAAGCGTCAACCTGGGGACCTTGTGCAAGCTGAGCAAGCTGTTGGCGATCTACGAGTGCGGGGCCGATGGCGACACCAAGGTCAAGGTCGAGCTGAGCCTTGAAATCGGCGGGTCGGGCGGCGCTGGAAGCGATTCCGACGTGGTGACAGTCGGGAACTCGGCGGATATTGCCACGTCGGGCCGGTTGTCACACGCCATCTATGCGCAGTCCATCGGCGGCGGTGGCGGAACCGGTGGCGAGGGCGATCTGGGAACGAACAGCTGGTTGACCGGCGATGATGATGACGACAGTGTCGGGGCCGGCGTTCCCAGCTTCCTTGAAAGCACCAGCGTCGATATCGCGATTGGCGGAACGGGCGGCGAAGCGGCCGATGGCGGTGCGGTGTCCATCACCAACACGGGGCGGCTGTTCACCGAAGGCGAGTCCGCTTACGGTGTCTTCGCCCAGTCCATCGGCGGTGGCGGTGGCCACGGCGGCGCCGGGTCGGGCGGTTTGCTCAATATCTTCACCCTTGGCAATTCTGGCAGCGGCGGCGGCGATGGCGCGCAGGTCGATGTGGTCAATGGTGGCACCATCGCCACCACGGGCTCCGGTGGCGTGGGGATCTTTGCCCAGTCGCTTGGCGGCGGCGGCGGCGCGGCGGGCGATATCGAAAAGGCCCTGACCTTTAACTTCCTCGATCTGAACATCGGGGCCGGGGTCGGTATTCAGGAGAATGCCGGGGAGGGTGGCGACAGCGGCACTGTCAATGTCACCAGTGGCTGGATCTGGACCACCGGCGAGGCGGCGCATGGGATCGTGGCCCAATCGACAGCCGGGGCCGGGGGTATCTCTTCGATCTCGGGCGCGCTTGAGGGCGGGCCGACCACCTTTGCCGGCAGCAATGGCGCCAAGGGCAGCTCGGGGGATGTCAACGTGACTGTCGACGGCGGGATCACCGTTACCGGCGAGCAGGCCCACGGCATCTTTGCGCAATCGGCTTCCGGCGGGGTGGTCGGTTCCAACGCCGTCGATGCGACGGATACCAGCGGCGACGTCACGGTGACGGTCGACGGCAACGTCGCGGCTCTGGGCGAAGGTGGCCGCGCCATCCTTGCCCAAAGCTCCAGCCTCTCGGCGGAAAACAATGGGCGCGTGACCATCGACATCGCCTCCGAAGCGACCGTGGAGACGGCCGTAGACGGGGCCGAGACGATCGCCATTTTCGACGGCAAGGACAATCTCATCACGAACCAGGGCACGATCGTCCATGCGGGCATCGGCACGGGAGCGGACGATTTCGTGATCCGGACCAACGGTATCGGGGCCCTGCTGGTGGACAACCAGGGGATCATCGCGGGATCGGTCCGAAGCGAGAGCAGCAGTGACATGCAGGCGGCGGCGATTACCATTCAGAACGCCGAGGACGCCACGTTCCTGTTCGGGTCCGAGATAAGCCTTGGCGAGGGTGGCAGCATGACCAACGCCGGTTTCGTGGGGCTGGGCAGCACCGCGGCCCCGAGCAGCACCCAGTTCCTAGGGGACTACACCCAGACGGGCGAGGGTCAGTTGGGCATTACCGTGATCGCCGCGCAGGAAGACGGCACCGCCGCCAGCGCCGACCTGCTGGAGATCGATGGATCGGCCGATCTTGCGGGATCGGTGAAGGTCAACATGGACGTCGGTGAGAACCCGATGGGCGGCGCGCAGACGACCGACGCCTTCCTCACCACGACCGGTGAGCTGACGGATTCGGGCCTCTCGGTGGAGTCTTCGGTGATCGGCCGGTATAGCCTGAACTGGGATACGCCGAACGCCGTTGCGCTGGACTACGAGCTTGATTTCAGCGCGGCCACGGCGCTAGCGGCGGTCCATGGATCCAACGAGTCGCTATCGTTGCACCTGCAGGAATTGTACATGGCAGGGGCGGTGTCGCGCGAGGCGCTCAATACGCTTGCCAACATGTCTGATGCCACAACCTACCGCAATGCCATCGCCTCGCTCGGAAGTGGGATCTACACCGACACCCAAGCCAGCTCCCTGCGCGCCAGCCTCAGCTTTGGCGATGCGATGATGAGCTGTTCGCAGCGGGATGGCAGCTACCGGTTCGTGCGGGAAAGCGAATGCGTCTGGGTCCATCTCGGGGCCTCGGACTTCACGCGAGAAGACAACAACGAGGCGCTTGGGTATGACGAGGTCTCCTATGATATCAGTGGGGGCGTCCAGTTCGCTCTTGATAACGATTGGCAGCTTGGCGGCGCGCTCTCTTTCAACCACCGGGCGCTGTCAAAGGGCAGCCTTATGTCGGGCGAAGGCAATATCCTTCAGGCCGGGGCCGTGGCCAAGCGCCAGTTCGGTCCTGCTAGCCTCGCGGCGTCGCTATCCGTGGGATACGGAGCCTTTGACATCACGCGCAATCTGTTCAACGGCGAAACCGCAAGGGGCGAACAGGACATCTGGTCGATATCGGGTCAGGTCCGGAGCGAGTATCTTTTCGAAGCACAGACCTGGTACGCCAAACCGCGCATCGACCTCGGGGTTCATGTCCTCCGGACGGGGTCCGTCAGCGAAACCGGCGCAGAGGGTTTCAACTACCTGATCGACGGGGCGACGAGCACCTACTTCAGCCTGCAGCCTGCGGTGGAGTTCGGGCGTGAATGGACCAATGCCGCTGGCACGCTGTTCCGGCCTTCGATGACCCTTGGCGTGACAAGAATGATCGACGCAGCCGGAGTGGATGCCGATATGCAGTTCGACGCATCGCCTGCCGGTACCTCCAATTTCTCGATCAGTGACGAGTTCGACGAGTTCAGTCTCGACGTGGGTCTGGGCCTCATGATTCTGTCGACGGATAACTTTGTCATGGATGCCGGCGTTTCCGGGCAATTCTCCGAGAATACCAGGCAGGTCAGGATCGACTTTAGGCTCTCTAAAAATTTCTGAAATATCAACTGGGTAAGGGGTATCCCGTCGGAGACATTGCTCTGTGCCAGAAAACGATCTCGAACTGACCTGCCACTGAACTTTCATCCAGCCGGAACCGGAGTCCTTTGGGTTGATACGCCGATTGGCGCAGGTGGAGCA
>NZ_JAUOQN010000074.1:0-17012 GCF_030547555.1 Salipiger sp. 1_MG-2023
TTTGTTTGGCAACATCAAACCAACCAGATGCACCGCCAGCTTTCAAACCGCCCAAACACCAGATTCAGCCATAGCTCAATGGCTTTTCGTTCTTCCTTCACCAACGCCACAAAAGCTTGCGTCGTTGCTT
Source organism: Salipiger sp. 1_MG-2023 (assembly GCF_030547555.1). Taxonomy (NCBI): domain Bacteria; kingdom Pseudomonadati; phylum Pseudomonadota; class Alphaproteobacteria; order Rhodobacterales; family Roseobacteraceae; genus Salipiger; species Salipiger sp. 1_MG-2023. Next base: position 131 of record NZ_JAUOQN010000074.1, read on the forward strand.
CAATACGACTGCCGAGATAGTGCAGTTGGAGCGGGATAGGGGCTGTTTCTTCGGTTAAAACGCATGAGACACACCCGTCTGTATCCAGATGTCGAATACAGGCTGGGGCAAGCGTGACGCCAAGGCCCGAACCGACTGCCGTCAGCACGGCTTGCATCGAATTGGCTTGGGCGACGATTCTCGGTGAGAACCCAGCGCGGAGGCAGGCGCTGACCACCTGATCGAACAGATCCGGGGCACCTTCGCGTTTGAACAAAACGAAGGAACTGCTCGACAAGGCGCTGAGCGAAACGCGCGGACGTGACACAAGCGCGCTTCCTTCCGGCAGGAAGGCCACGAGACGATCGGAATAGATATCCAGACTTTCGAGATAGTCCGGCGCTGAAGCGGGAAGGGGGCGGGACAAGGCGACGTCCAATTGCCCGGCCTCCAGGGCTTCGATCTGCTCGGCGGCCGTCATTTCGGCAAGCGAGACCTGCACCTGCGGATGGGTTTTTGTGAAGTTTCGAACGAGGCTGGGCAAAAATCCCTGCGCGGCTGAACTGAGAAAGCCGATCCGAAGCTGACCCAATCGGCCTTCGCCAGCGCGTTGTACAAGATGCCGGGCGCGTTCTTCGTGGGCGAATATTTCACTCGCCTCGCGTAGAAGGATTTCTCCGGCGGTGGTGATCCTGACTTCGCGGGTGGAACGCCAGAACAGGCGCACGCCCAGTTCATCCTCCAGATCGGATATCTGCCGACTTATCGCGGGTTGCACCGTGTTCAGCGCGCGCGCGGCGGCGGAGAAGCCCTTGAGGTTGGCCACGGTGACAAAGGTTCTGAGGGTTCTGATCTCCATCGGGTGATATATACGCCATATGTATAACTGAAATCAATTATTAGCATTTCTCTTATGTATCTGCGCCGACTACATCGGCCCTCACATCACAAGGCCACGCCAAACGGCCGCTCAGACATTTCGAAGGCGGCGCATGTCGCAGACGCTCGACCTTCCTTGCCAAACTCCCGACGCCGCAGGCGATGAGCGCGAAACTGTCCTGAAAGCCGTTTGAGCCCGAAGCAGAAAGCAATGCAATGTCCGACACATCCACGCCGACGCCCCTGTCGCGGCCGCTTTTGCTGCTGATGGCGACAGCCATCGCGGCGATGGCGGCAAATCTTTACTATAATCAACCTCTTCTCCCCTCGATTCAGCAAACGCTCGGGCTCGATGACGGGGCGGTCGGGCTTGTCCCCTCGGCCACGCAGCTGGGCTATGCGGCCGCTATCCTGTTCATTTCGCCCTTGGGTGACGTGATGAGTCGCCGAAGCCTCATCGGATATCTGTCGATTCTGCTGACGCTGTCGCTGCTTGCCGTTTTTGTGGCTCCCGGGTTTTTCGTTTTGATAATTGCGTTCTTTGCCGTGGGGCTGGGCGCGAACATCACACAACAACTTTTGCCGATCGGGGCGTCGCTTGCGCCACCTGCGCGCAAGGGCGCCATAATGGGCACTTTGATGACCGGCCTGACCATAGGGATCCTTTTGTCTCGCACGGTCAGCGGGACCATCGCGGAATATTTCGGCTGGCGCGCCGTGTTCCTGGTGGCCGCGGGAATGGCGGCCCTGTTCGGCGTTCTGCTCCGCATGAACCTGCCAGACAACAAGCCCAAGGTCTCGCTCAGCTATCCCGCGCTGATCGTGTCGATGTTCGGACTTTTGCGCAAACACCGCTTGCTACGCGAAAGTGCGTTGACCGGCGCGCTTTGGTTTGCCGCTTTCAACGCACTGTGGGCGACGCTTGCCATCCATGTCACCGGAGAGCCGTTTGACTACAGCGTTCAGCAAGCGGGGCTGTTCGGTCTGGTCGGCATGGCGGGCATCCTCGGTGCGAAGCTGGCCGGTCGGCTTGTCGATACGCATGGCCCTGCGCGGATCATCGCCGTGGCTCTTGGTCTGGTGGTGGCCTCCTTCGCGGTGCTCGCAATCTGGGGTGACAGTATGGCGGGCCTTGTGATCGGCATTATCTTGCTGGATCTTGGCGTCTTCGGTGCTCAGATCCCGAACCAGGTGAGGGTTTTCTCGATCGACCCCAACGCGCAAAGCCGGATGAACGCCGTTTACATGCTGGGCTACTACATTGCCGCAGCACTTGGGTCTGCGGTGGGTGTCAAGGTGATGAGCGTCGCCGGATGGCATGGCATGGCCATGTTCGGTCTGGCTCTGGCCAGTCTTGGACTGGTGCATCATCTGTGGCACCAATTCAGTCTGCCCGGGCGTGCGACGAGCAGCCGCGAACAGTCCTGAAGGTGGGAGTCGGTGCTGTCGATCCGGAGGCCAGCTGGTTCTTGCCTCCGGGTCGATACAGACGCTCCGCCATTGCCGTTCAGTCTTGGGCGGTTCGAGAGCGGTCCTTCGCCAGAGCCATACGCGGCGTTCAACGTGGGTAACCACCAAGACTTTTGCAGACCCCGCTGCCTGCGCTTAGGCACCGTCCTCGCACGACGCAGCATTACTACATCGGGCTCACTGCCGACCTCGAAGGCAGCGCGGCGTTCCCATGTTGATGTGCCGTGGCAACGTCGGGTTGCCGTTGTGGGAGGACGTGGCCTGAAAACACAAGGCGCTTCAGATCACGTGCTTTTGCCACGCCTGCAGATGATGCGGGTGCGTCGTCTCGGCAAACGGTTTCGCAGCATTGCCCTGTTTCGGAGAAAGCCGACGTAATGGAAACTGCTTGGAGCCGATGCGACCTGACCGACAGCGAGAGACGCCGTGGAAGGCCCCTAACTGGCTGCATTCTCAGCGGCTCGTTGCAGCCTCGCCCGTTCTTAACGGAAAAAAAGGAGCGCATGATGCGCTCCATTGTCAAATCGAAGATCAGATTATCTGCGGTTTTCTCAGGACTTGCGAGACCGTCTTGACGCCACGCCCATAGTTGCCATCGCGGCGATCATCAGAAGGCCAGCCGCCGGAAGCGGAACCGGCGCGATCGGCGTGGTGACCGTTGCGCTGGCAAGTGAAATGTTGCCGCCATCAATCAGCAAGTTACGCGACGAGTTGTTAGGGTCACGATTGTCGACGATCGTGAAGGAGAAATCCAGAACCGATGTGTTCGAGATGCCGATGATCGCCGCGACAGATGACTGATCGGCGGTGAGTTCACCGTTCAGGCCGTTTTGACCTTTGACGGCGGGCGCGTCGGCGGCAGAAAAGGTCGCGAAACCAGATCCGGACGTGACGTCAAGCGCCGTGGTCTCGGTTACCGTATAGGTCAGCTCACTTGCGGCATCGGCATAGACAGTCACGGTTTCGTACCAAGTGCCTGTCGGATCGTAGCCGTCAATGTCATAGAATGCCAACGTCCAATCGTAATCCACGCCCGGATCGTAAAGGGATTGGAAGCCGTCACCGACGGTCGAATCAAAGAGCGACAGAGTCAGATTGACCGTGCCAGCTTTGGTGTTTACCCGGATGTCGTCATCGACAGACCCGTTTTTCGAGGCATTTCCGGACACAAAGCTGCTGTCACTTGTCAGGGTGGCGTTGATGCCGTCCGCGACATTGTAATAGCTCATCACCCCAGTCGACGCAAAATCCGACTGAATCGAGTCTCCAAAGTTCAGAGTGATGGCGGACGCAATGCACGGGGCAACGCAAAGGGCGGCAGCCAAAATCGTCGCTTTGGTGGGAAACCTCATGGCAATTTTCGACTTTCGCGCCCGAGCGATCTGATAATCCGGGGCACGACACAATTCATTCGAGCGCATTAATCTACCTAAATTTATGTTAATCGACATTCCCTATATGGCTTGCCGCTTGATGACAATATTTTATTTTTCGCTTTCTAATCAAGCGCTTTGAATCCGAGGCGGCTCTTGCATGGGGCAGAACGGTGTTGTTGCGCAACATATGCCAGACGCATGATGGCCCTTTCCCCGTCGGCGTCATGCCACGCGGACGGTTTCACTGGTGCCAAGTGCAGTGAAGCGGATGCGGATCTGGATTTCTGCGGTTTGTCCATTGCCCGGCAGGCGATTGCGAAGCAATCTGCCGATTGAGGGCGGTCACGGTGCCAATCTCTTTACCCCCAGGGATCTGGTAGAGCAATTCCGGCAAAACAGGGCCGTCACCGCTGCTGCTGGGAGTGAATTCCACAGCGCGGGTATCAGGCGTGGCGGCATCCATGGCCAGATACACTTTGCGCCATTGGCGTCGGCCCTGAACACCGTGCTTGCGCGCCTGCCACTCTCCATCGTCGAGAAACTTGATGCCGGTGCTGTCGCTACAGATTGCCGAACTGCGCGCACTCGACCCCGCGCCTGACGCCGTGTTCATCTCGTGGGCGATGCCGGACATCGGCCTCCTGATCCGCCAGATGCGCTCGGCCGGGCTAGATGCCTGGGTCCGCCGATGGCTTCGACGACCCCTCCCTCGACGCCCAGGCCGAGCAAGACCCAGGTTTTCTCGACGAGGATTTCTTCGCGACCCTTGCTCCGTCAGCCCCCGATAGCCGCATCGACGCATTTCAGGCTGAGTGCGGCGAGATGGGCATGGAGGTAAACGGCCTGTTCCCATCGTTGGGCGCCGACACCGTCAGGATCGTCGCCTATGGCGTCGAGGCCGCAGGGTCCACCGATCCGGTCGCAGTGCGCGAGGCCATTCGCAGCGCCGAGAGCATCCCCGTCATGTCCGTTGAAGAGATCAGCTTCAAGGGGACCGGCAGCTACGCCCTGCGCGAAATCCCGGTCGTCGGTTTCGAGGACGGCACCCGCACCCTGCTGCAGCGGGACTTCCCTGAGAACGTACCGGACTGGCAATAAAATCGCGCGGCGCCTCCGGCCAACGGCTTGAGGCGCCGCCGACCAAGGACTGCGAGACATCCTCGAAATCTCTGGCCTGAGGGTCACCCACGGTCTGATCGAAGCCGTTCACGACATTGACATCTCGGTGCCCGAGGACACCTGCGTGGCCTTGCAAAGGCCGAATGGCGCGGGCAAGACCTCGACGCTGCCCGCGACCACCGGCACGGCGAAATGCACCGGAACGATCCGCCTGCCGGTCGAGGGCCGGGTAAAGCGCGGCATCGCCCTGTCGCCGGAGAGGCGGCGGAAGTTCTCGAACCTTATTGTGCGTGAGAACCTCGTGATGGGCGCCGCCGTCCGGTCCGGCAAGGGCGAGATAGCCCGCAAGATCGACCTTTGGTTCGCCCGCTTCCCGATCCTTGGCGAACGCCGGGACCCGCCTGCGGGCATCCTTTCGGGCGGGGAGCAGCAGATGCTCGCCATCGCCCGCGCGCCGATGTCGCTGCCCCGTATCTTGCTGCTCGACGAGCCGTCTCTGGGCCTTGCGCTGCAGATCATCGCGCAGATCTAAGGCATGACCCGAGAGCTGCGGGGGCAGGGGGTCACAATCTTCCTCGTCGAACAGAATGCCACTGCGGCCATCGGCCTGTCGGACTATGTCTATGTTCTGAACAATGGTCTCGTCTCATCGAAGGGCCGGTCCGCAGACTACGGAGACGGCGCGGCGTTGAGGATCTGCTGATGGACTACGCAATTCAGCAGATCCTCAACGCCCTGAGCTTCAGCGCGGGATACGCGCTGAACACACTTGGGCTTGCCATCGTCTTCTCGATCATAGGGTTGGTGAACTTCGCCCGTGGCGAGGTGATCGCTGTCGGCGGCTATTCCATGGTCATCATCGGCACGGGGCTGACCGGCAACCCGTTCATTCTCATGACGGCAGTGCTGATCGCCTGCGTGCGGTGCCGGCGCTGCTGGAACGGCTCGCCTTCCGAACGGTGCGGCGGGCGGATCAGACCACCGGGCTACTCACCGCCTTCGGGGTCAGCATCATCCTGCAGAACCTCTTTTTGCTGCTGGGCTCGCCAAGGCCGATCCCGGCGACGCAGTTCATCTTCCTTGATCGGACGTTCCTGCTCGGCTCGATGCAGGTCTCGTCGCTGCAGATCTATGAAACGGTGGCCACCGCGCTGGCCATCGGCGCCCTCATGCTGTTCCTCAGACGCAGTACGCTGGGGCTGGCAATGCGTGCCGTTGCGCTCGATTTCGAGATGGTGCGCCTATGCGGGCTGCGGGCCAGCCGGGGGATCGGCACAGCCTTCGCTGTGTCGGGGCTGCTCGCGGGGCTGGCGCGCATCTTCATCATGGCGCGGCAGCGTTTCACCGCATATGGGATTCGATCCGGTGCTCACCGCCTTCGTCGCCTGCGTCATCGGCGGGTTCGGCAGCGCGCTCGGGGTGGTGCGGGGCGGCTTCCTGCTGGGCGCAGTCGAGGTCGCGGTGCTTGTCCTCTTGCCGCAAAGCTACGGCGGTCTGGTCTTTGCGCTGGTGGCACTGATCTTGGTCTGGAGGCCCGACGGCATCCTGTCACCCGCGAAGGAGAAGGGAGACAAGCTATGAATTCAAGCCAACGTCGCGGGCTGCTCGGCACTGCGCTGCTGAGCCTTCTGGTACTGCTTATTGTCGGGGCCTACTATCTATGGGGCGAGACATGGCAGACGCGCGTGCTCTACGCCACCTTCGTCAACCTGTTGGTGGTGATCGGGCTTCAGGTTTTCACGGTCAATGCCAACCTCACGAACTTCTCGCATGCCGCCTTCATGGGGATCGCCGCCTACGCCGCCGCCATCTGCGTGACTCCGGCGGCGATGAAGGCCATCGCGTTGCCTGATGCGCCATGGGGGCTCAACGTCTTTGCGCTGGGGCCATGTCGGCCTTGATGGAAATAGCGATCACCAGGGTGCTCGGTCTGTTCACAGGGATCTTCATGGCGCGGCTGACCGGGGTGGGGTGACCATCGTCAGCATCGCCATCCTCGTCATCGTGCATTCGATCTTCCTGCACCGCACCAAGATCTTCAAGGGCAACCAGGCGTTCTTCGGCATTCCCCAAGTGCTCGATTGGCCGCAGATCACAGTATTTGTGATCATCGCGATCTTCGCCGCCCGCGGGTTCCGCGACAGCCGCTTTGGCCTGCAACTCCGGGCCTGCGCCGAAGACGAGATCGGGGCCCGTGAAATGGGGGTCAACGTTTTCCGAACCCGGCTGATTGCATGAATGTTGGGAGCGCTGTTCTTTTCCGTGGCCGGGATCGCTTACGCCTTCTCCCTCGGCACAATCTTGGCGCGACCGTTCTATTTCAACTTCGTCGTCCTTACGGTGGCAATGCTGATCCTCGGGGGCCTGCGCAGTGTCTCCGGCGCTGTGTTCGGCACGCTGCTTATCTCGATCGGGCTAGAAGCCATCCGCTGGCTCGAGACCGGGCCTGAGATCGCGGGCCTGCAACTGCCCCAGGTGCTGGCTCTTTTGGGGCTGATGCCGGACGTCGTGATCGTGGCGGTCATGGCGCTGCTCCCGAGCGGGCTGATTGGCAACTTCGAAATCGAGGAGCTACTACACCGCCGCAAGCGCCGCAGCTCCAGCGGGGCGCCCTGAGTGGAGAAGACGCCACAGGTTTGCTCGGACCTGTATCTGCCCGGTCGCCATGGGATGGCAGTCGGGTTTTCCGGCGTTGCGCGCTCAATATTTAAATCAATGGAAACAGAGCGGTGAGTGCCTGCCTATTTCTTGCGCAAGCTCAGGGGGCAACACCTGAAGGACGGAATGAATCCGATCATATTACAGTGATTTGTTTGACATTGAAAAAGATTCATCAAAAGCATTCCGCCATGACGACGCTTTGCCAAATCTATGCGCCCACTGCGCGACCCGCCCCGGGATGCCGCTCTTGCTGAGCGCGCCCGTTTCCCTGTTGTCGCGCGAAACCGACCCCGAACCGGTCGAAACGGTGGCGCCAACTCCACACCGGCCAGAGCTGCCGGTGCTGTTGGTCTGCGAACACGCGGGCAAGGCGGTTCCAACGGTGCTTGACGGGCTTGGCCTCGAACCCGGAGCGCTCGGACTGCACGTGGCCTGGGACATTGGCGCCGGGGCGGTGACTCGCATCATGGCGCAGGAGCTCGGTTGCCAAGCGGTACTGCAGCGCTACTCGCGGCTGGTGATCGACTGCAATCGCCCCCCCAAGGCGCAAGATGCCATGCCCGAGCGGTCCGATGGGGTGCCGGTGCCCGGAAATGCCGCGCTCGGTGCGGAGCATCGGCAGCGGCGGGTGGACGAAATCTTCACCCCCTACAACGACGCCGTGCTGGCCGCTCGGCGTACGGCTTGCAGGATACTGCTGTCGATCCACAGCTTCACTCCGGAGTTGCGCACGAAGCCCGGCCTGCGCCCGTGGCACATTGGGTTCTTGTGCCGCAAGGACCAGGCAACCTCGCAGGCGCTGTTGGACGCGCTCGCCGTGCAGCGGCCCGATCTCAACTTGGCGTTGAACGAGCCCTATCAGATCGACGACGAGTCCGACTGGTTCGTGCCCGCCCATGGCGAGGCCAGCGGCCTGCCGCACAGCCTCATTGAAATCCGCAACGACCTCATCGACACGCCGGAGGAACAGGCTGAGATGGCGGCCCTGCTCTGCGGCGCGGTCCGCACCGTACTGGAAACCCAATGTTGACTCGCAGCGTTCCCCTCGATCCCGCCGCTTCGGCGCTGATCTACATCGACGTCCAGAACTTTTCGGCCCGGCGCGACGGCGGAGAGTTCAAGGACATGGATCCCAAAGCCTTTGCCGACACCTACGGCGCCTTCTTCGACACCTTCGAGGCCGAAACCTTGCCTAACTTGCAGCGCCTGCGAGATGCGGCGCGCGGGGCGGGGGTGGAGGTGATGTACACAACCATCGAAAGCCTGACCAAGGACGGGCGAGACCGCAGCCTTGACTACAAGATCACCGGTTTCAACGTGCCCAAAGGCTCCTGGGACGGCCGCCCGATCGACGCGCTCGCCCCGGGCGAGGACGAGATTTGGCTTCCGAAGTCGTCCTCTTCGGTCTTCGTGTCGACCAACATCGACTACGTGCTGCGCTGCCTTGGCGTAAAGCAGGTGGTGATCGCTGGGCTGGTAACCGACCAGTGCGTCGAAGGGGCCATCCGTGATGCCTGCGATCTTGGCTATCTGGTGACGCAGGTCACCGATGCCTGCCTGACCTACACGTCCGAACGGCAGGCCGCGTCGATCAATGCGATCAAGGGCTACTGTCGACAGCTCAGCACCGACGCGCTGATCGAGGAACTGCAAGGAGTGACCACATGACGACACTGCAGAAAGTCTGGGACGAGATCGATAGCACTCCCGACCGGGTGGTCAACCTTACGCGCGACATGGTGCGCATTCCTTCGGTGAACCCCAAGTTCGAGACGAAACAAGGCCTCAACAATGAAGCCGACGTTGCCGCGCTATTGCGCGATCGGCTGGATTCCATGGGGCTCGAGACTGAATCCTGGGATGCCCTGCCGGGCCGGCCCAACGTGATCGGCACGCTGCCCGGCAACGAAGAGAAGAGCCTTATCCTCTGCGGTCACATCGACACCGTGCCGGTGGGCAACGGCGACAACTGGACCGTCGATCCCTTCGGCGGCGAGGTGTCGGGAGGCAAGCTCTGGGGGCGCGGGTCGGTCGACATGAAGGCCGGGCTTGCCGCCTGCATCGCGGCGCTCGAAAGCATCCGCGCCGCCGGAATAGACCTTGAGGGGCGAGTCTCCGTGCATGCGGTTGTCGACGAGGAAGCCGGCGGCTTCGGCGCGATGGACGCAGTGGCCAAGGGGCATCTCGCGAAGAACGCCATCGTAGCCGAACCTACCTGGGATAAGGTCATGCCTGCCGAGGGGGGCCTCGAATGGGTTCGGGTAACGCTGATCGGGCGGTCGGGCCACGCGGGTTTCCGCTATAACGACATCTTCCCTCAGCCCGAGGTCGAGGGCCGCCTTCTGCCCGCAATCAATGCCATCGAGATCGCTGCGCGCTTCCTCGCCGCGCTTAAGGAATTTGAGGCGTCACGCTGCCGCAACAACTACCACCCGCTGTGCCCGCCCGGCTTGTCGACCATCAACCCCGGCGTGATCCACGGCGGTGTCGGCATCGGCGAAGACGGCCTGCCGCTGATCCGCACCAACCCCGCGATGACGCCCGACCGGGTGACGCTGGACCTCGACCTGAAGTTCCTGCCCCACGAAAGCTCTATCAAGGTGCGCCGTGAGTTCGAGGACTTCGTCGCCGCCTTTGCGGCGCTGGACCCCTGGACCCGTGCCAACCCGCCCCAGATCGCTTGGGAGCTGGGCGGCCTGCATTTCCCGGCGATGGACACGCCGGTGGATCACCCGCTGGTGCAATCGCTAATCGGCCATCACACCAGCCTTGGCGTGGCCCCCGAGGTCTGCGGTTTCGATGCGGTGACCGACGCGGCGCATTATGCCGGGGCAGGGGTGGATGCCTGCATCTACGGCCCCTCCGGCGACGGCTTCCACGGCGACAACGAATACGTGGACCTCGCCTCGTTGCACAAGTCGACCAAGGTTATCGCCGCGGCGATCCTCGACATCTGCGGTACGCGCTGAGCCCTAATAACAAGAAAGCAACATCCAACTCGGAGACCCCCATGCTGAAGAGAAGACACTTCCTTGCCGCGACCTCGCTGGTTGCGGCAACCATCCTGCCCGGCCTCGCCGCCGCCGAGGTGGTCAAGATCGGCGTTCTCGCCCCGGTGTCCGGCCCCGCCGCCGCCGACGGCCAGGAGATGGTGAACGGCGCGCAGCTAGCAATCGATCAGCTCAATGCCGCAGGCGGTATCGGAGAGTATACGTTCGAGCTCGTGGTTGGCGATGCTGCTGACCAGAGCGCGGCCTCCGTCGCCACCGCCACCGAACGTCTGCTGGGCGACCGAGACATGGGCGCCATCGTGACCGGTTACGCCTCGGGGTCAAACTTCGAGATCGACATGATGGCCGAAATGGAGATGATCTACCTCGTCTCCGCAAACTCCGCGCAGACTGCCGAGATCATTACCAAAGATCCCGATGCCTTCCCGACTGTGTGGTCCTTCAGCCCGTCCTTCGACGCATACAACACCGGCGTTTTGCCGGTGATCGAACAGCTGATGGCAGAGGGCTCGGTGCCCCGCGAAGAGAAAACGCTAGCGCTGATCTCTTCCGACAACCCTTATTCCAAGACCATCGCGGAAGGCCTCGTGGAAAGCTTCGAGGGCGCGGGATGGGAGATCACCGTAAACGACCTCGTTCCCTTCGGCGAAGTTGGCGATTGGCGTGGTTTCCTCGCGCAGGTGCGGAAGAATCCGCCGACCGTGGTGATCAACACCGACTACCTGTCGGGCAATGCCGCAGCCTTCATGTCTCAGTTTATGGAGCAACCCACCGATAGCCTCGTGTTCATCCAGTACGCGCCTTCGGTTCCGGAGTTCCTTGACCTGACGGCAGAGAAATCTTCGGGAGTGCTTTACAACATGCTGGGCGGGACGTTGCCTGCCAGCGCGTCCGAGCGTGCGGCCAAGGTCGTGGGCGACTACGAGGCCGCCTATGACACCACCCCGGGCGTCTACGGTCCGATGCTGTATGAAGAGGTCATGCTGTATGCCGCCGGGCTCGAAGCCGTGGGCGATCCGGCCGACCGCGTTGCCATTGGCGAGTGGATCGGGGCGTCCTCTTCTGACACAGCCGTGGGCAAGCTCGAGTTCGATCCCACCACTCACCTCGCGGTGCAGGGCCCCGAGAACATCCCGCTGCAGTTCTACCAGATTCAGGATGGAACCCGCGTGCTGTTCTCGCCCGACGCCTACGCCGACGGCGCCTTCGTCACTCCGCACTGGATGGACTAAGCACCATGCCGGAACCGATACTCGAACTCAGGGGCGTCACCAAGACCTTCGGCGGGCTGACGGCGGTCAACGATGTGACCTTCACCGTCAATCGCGGCGAGGTCTTCGGCGTCGCCGGGCCCAACGGTTCCGGCAAGAGCACGCTGTTCAATTGCATCACCGGAATCCCCTTCGGCCCGTCCGGAGGAGAGATCCGCTTTGACGGTGTGCGCATCGACGGCATCCCTCCGCACAAGATCTTCCGGGCGGGCCTATCGCGTACCTTTCAGAAAGATGCAGAGTTCCCCGACCTTAGCGCGCGCGAAACCGTCGCTCTGGGGGGGCATTATGGGGCGGGCCTTGGCGGGAAGGTGCTTGAACAGGCCAGCGAAGAGGCGCTCGACCTCGTGGGGTTCGAGCTCTCGCGGCGCGACATGGCCACGGCCGACCTGTCGGTCTACGGCAAGAAACAGCTGATGATCGCGTCGGCGCTGGTATCGAAACCGGCGATCCTGATGCTGGATGAACCAGCTTCAGGCCTGACCCGCCCTGAAATCGCGGCGCTTGACGAGCTACTGATGCGGGTCAACCGCTCGGGTGTCACAATTCTCATTATTGAACACGTTCTCGGCCTGCTGCTGTCGGTGAGCCAGCGGCTGCTGGTCCTCAATCAAGGCAGCGTGCTGACCGAAGGCGCCCCTCAGGAAGTCATCCGCGACGAGCGCGTGATCGAGGCCTATCTGGGGAGTGCCGCCGCATGACGAGGCTTCTCGACATTACCGGCCTGCGCGCAGGCTATGCCACCGTGCCAGTTCTGCACGGGATCGACCTGCATCTGGACGCGGGCGAGGCCATCGGTCTGTTCGGGCCCAACGGCCACGGCAAGACGACATTGCTGCACACCGTGTCGGGGCTATTGAAGCCCACGGCGGGCTGCGTGCGCTTTGACGGGCAAGACATCACCGGCGCGAAACCTTCCGCAATCGTGGCGGCGGGCCTTGTGCAGGCGCAACAGGGCAACACACTCTTTGGCGACATGGGCGTGCAGGAGACGCTGGAGCTTGCCGCCTTCAACACGCGTGCCCGGTCCGGCTGGCAGACTCGGCTCGAAGAGGTGCAAGCGCTGTTCCCGCGCCTTGCGGAACGCAAACGCCAAAGGGCACGAACCCTGTCGGGAGGCGAGCGGCAGATGCTGTCCATCGGCTGCGCCCTCATGTGCAACCCGCGGCTTCTGATCCTTGACGAGCCAACGCTGGGCCTATCGCCGCGCCTCAAGGGTGAGCTGCGCGAGGCGATTGCCGAGATTGCCCGCAAGGGGGTGCCGCTGATCGTGGTCGAACAGGACGTCGAATTCCTTCTGGCGCTCTCGAGCCGACTCTATCTCGTGGAGCAGGGCGAGATCGCACGAATGATCAACCGCGCCGACGCTCCCGACCACAAGGAGATCATGGAAATGTATTTCGGAGAGCAGGCGCACTGATGGATGGCGTACTCATTCCCACGCTGGTGTCGGGCCTTTTGCTGGGTTCGCTCTACGCGCTGATGGCCTCGGGGCTCAGCCTGATCTGGACAACTCTCGGCGTGTTCAACTTCGCCCATGGCGCGCTGATGACATTGAGCGCCTACATCGCCTGGACCGTGTCCGAACAGTTTGGCCTCGGCCTTGTGATGGGGTTTGTCGCCGGCGTCGGCGCTGCCGTCATCGCCGGGGTGCTGATCGAGCTTCTGCTGGTCCGCCCGTTTTACGGCAACCGCAACATGATGCTGATCACCGTAATGACGACGCTGGCGGCCTCGACCATATTGGAACGCGGCATTTCGATGATCTGGGGGCCGCGGTTGAAGCAGCTCCCGCGCACGCTTGACGGACAGGTGAGCCTGCTTGGCGCGCCGGTGTCGGCGCATGAGGCGCTGATCATCGTGTTGGCGCCTGCGGTGCTGATGGCACTGTGGTGGTACACCGGGCGCACCCGCAGCGGCCGCTCGCTAAGGGCCGTGGGGCAAAACCCCGGTTCGGCGGCGCTCATCGGTATTGACGTGCCGCGGACCTTCAGCCTGGCCTTTGGGCTGTCGGCGGCGCTGGCGGGGCTGACCGGCGTTCTGCTGGGCTCGATCCGCTTTGTGACGCCTGGCCTCGGGGCCGATCCGTTGGTCAATGCGATGATCGTCGTGATCTTTGGCGGGCTTGGCAGCCTTGGCGCGACGGCGGGCGCAGCCTATGTCATTGGCCTGCTCGAGGCGCTGCTGGTGCTTTGGCTTGGCCTTTACTGGACCCCCTCGGTGCTGTTCGTGGCGCTGATCCTTGTCCTTGTCTTCCGACCTAACGGACTTTTCGGGAAAGCCACATGACACGCAACAGAAGCCTTTTCGCGCTGGCTGCGCTTTTCATCCTGGCGCTTGTCCCGGCGATCGTCACCGACAGTTACACGCGCCACATCTTCATTATCGCGTTTATCTACGGCACCGTGGCAGTGAACTGGGACCTGAGCCTTGGTCTGGCGGGGCTGTTCAACTTCGGCCACCTCGCGTTCTTTGGTATCGGCGTCTACACGGCGGCGATCCTCACCACGTCGCTGGACCTGTCGCCCTGGCTCGCCATTCCGCTTGGCGGGATCACGGCGGCGCTGGCGGCGCTGTTGATCGCGCTGCCAGTCGCAAGGTTGCAAGGCATCTACGTCGTGCTCGTCACTTTCGCTTTCGGGCAGCTCTGCATGCAGGTGGTGCTAAGCCAAGGCGACTTAACCGGAGGGGCGGAGGGACTCGTGCGGCTGCCCTATCTGCGCCTCGGTGACTACTCCTTCATCCGCGATTTCCGCTTCGGCTACTACTACATTGCGCTCGGATTGCTGACCGTTTCGGTCGCGTCGCTGATGTTGCTGGCCCGCTCTCCTTTCGGAAAATCGCTTCGGGCGCTGCGCGACAACCCCGATTATGCCACCGCGCGGGGCATTTCCGTGGCGCGGCAAAGAGTGCTGGTGCTCTGCGCCTCGGCAGTGTTCACCGGCATAGCGGGGGGATTTTACGCTATTTACCTGCGCGTCGCCTCGCCCGAGGTCTTCGGCTTCTCGGTCGCCACGCTGATCTTGTCGATGGTGCTCATTGGCGGGGCGGGGTCGATCCTTGGCCCGGTGTTCGCCGCGCTCGGGCTGACCTTCGCGACCGAAGCCATGGCTGGTATCCGCGGCCTTGAGGAAGCGCGGTTCCTCGTCGTCGCGGTGGCCATGATCCTGGTGCTGCGCATTGCTCCCGCAGGCGCCATCGACATCTTTGCTCGGCTGTTCGCGCCGCGCCCCAAATCCTGAGGAGACCGTCTTGCAGACTCATCGCATTGATACGACCCATGCCACAATCGCCGTGGATGACACCGGCGGCAGTGGCCCGGCGCTTCTGATGATCCATGGGAATTCGTCCTGCAAGGGCGTGTTTCGCAACCAGGTTCAAGGGGCAATCGGGCAGGAGTTTCGCTGCATCGCCATGGATCTTCCCGGGCATGGCGACAGCGCAGACGCGGCCGACCCCGAACGCACCTATTGGATGCCGGGCTACGCCGAAACCGCGCTCGAGGTGATGCAGGCGCTCGGCATCCAGCGCTTTGCCGTGCTGGGCTGGTCGCTTGGCGGTCACATCGGGATCGAAATGCTGGCCCGAAGCGAGGCACTTACCGGGCTCATGATTACCGGCTCTCCTCCCTTCGCCGCAAGCGACGAGTCCCTTAACGCGGGCTTTCGCCCTAGCGAACATATGGGCCTTGCTGGGCAGGAAATGTTCTCGGAGCAGAACGTGGCGGATTACGCGCATTCCACTTGTGGCGCCAACGCTCCGTTCGAGGAGTTTCTTCTCAAGGCAGTGGCCCGCACGGATGGGCGCGCAAGGAAACTGATGTTTTCACGGATCATTGCCCCGGCTGCCGCCGATCAGCAGGCAACGGCTATTCACAGCACTCGCCCGCTGGCCATCGTCAATGGCGAGGATGACGTGTTCATCGACAACGACTTCATCGCGGCGCTGCCGTATGAAACGCTGTGGGAGGACACCGTGCACCGCCTTCCCGGGATCGGCCACGCCCCATTCTGGGAGGTTCCCGATCAGTTTGACCCCTATCTGCAGCGGTTTCTGGCCTCGCTGTAACATTCCCGGCGCAGGCGCGGCTGATGGGAGTTACGGCGCTGCTTGCGCAGCCTCTCACGAGACTGTCCGGAATTCTGTGCCCCGGCGCTTTGATTACGCCATTGGGAACCGATCCTCGAACATTATGGCGAGTTGGCTCTTCACGGCGTGCCATTCGCGGACTGATCGCTTCCACTCCTGAGAGGTAGCATTCAGAGCCAGATAGATCAATTTCGCCGCCGCCTCGTCGCTGGGGAAGTGCCCCCGCGTGCGGACGGCCCGGCGGATCTTCGAGTTCAGCGCCTCTATGGCATTCGTCGTGTAGATCAGTCTGCGGACCTCGGGCGGATAGTCGAGGAACGGGATCACCTCGGCCCAGGCTCGTCGCCAACTCGGGGCGATTGCCGGGTAGCGGGCAGCCAGATCGCTGTCCTCGAACTCCGCCAGCGCGGTTTCGGCGGCTGCCGCGTCGACGGCCGTGTAGACTGCCTTGAGTGCCACAGCCACGGCCTTGCGGTCCTTGTAGCTGGCAAAGCTCATGGAATGGCGCAGCAGATGCACGATGCAGGTCTGAACCTGGGTCTGGGGGAAGGCCGCCTCAATGGCCTGCGGGAAGCCCTTGAGGCCGTCCACGACGGCGATCAGGATGTCCTGCACCCCGCGATTGCGCAGGTCGTTGAGGACCTTGGCCCAGAACTTGGCGCCCTCGTTGGCCTGAAACCATAGCCCCAGCACGTCTCGCGTGCCGTCTGTCACCCGGCAGTGCATTTGCAAAGCAAATGTCACGAGAGGGCGGCAGGATGGCCAGGGCCACGAAGACCGCCTTGTTCGAGACCGCGCCATCGCTGCGGATATTGACCCGGATCGCGTCTATTACCCGGCAGGCGATTTCTGCAAGAAATCTGCCGAGAGGGCAAGAACACGACCGGGTAGCAGGGCTCGAGCGGCCGGTTCTGCCAAGCCGTGACCTCCTCCATCACCGCATCGGTGATCGCCGAGATCAGGCTCGGGGAGGCTTCGATGCCGTAGATTTCCTCGATGTGTCCTTGGATTTCTCGGGTCGTCATTC
>NZ_JAUOQN010000075.1:0-16622 GCF_030547555.1 Salipiger sp. 1_MG-2023
TCGTTCGCTTCATTGTCCGTCCCTTCGTTGGGTCGGACTCTAATTTCAAATGGAGAAAAAATCCCGTGGCAGGTCAGTCGGCCCCGATGACACGCGGTTCAAACCCCATGGTCCGCGCACCCGTCGCAGCCCCCCGGAGGAAGGTATCCTTGCTCACTCCGAACCGCATCCGGCGTCCAAGAGCCTGGGCCGGGCGACCGCCCATGGCGCGACCAAGGTAGGCGACGAGATTCTGAAAGCGCCCGGTCCGGCGGCCATGACGATAAGCGAGGCAATCTGGAACTCTCTCGCTGAAAGTCGTCGTGGGACAATGCGACACAACACAGCGAAACCGCCGCACCGACAAGCGCACCTTTACGGAACGACCATGCGCTGGAAAATCCATGAGGTGCCGGACATAACGTCCATGCCGACGTGAAGATCGCTGTCCGCAACCCGGACAAATTACCTCGGCGTCCATAACCTCTGCGTCAATCGCGAGATTTGCGCCGTCAACGCTGTATCCGGTAGCGCGAAGTCCTTCAGGCAATAGTCTGGTGTCGAAACGTCCTGTCATGGCACTCATCCCCTTCACCATCCATGCCAAATGTAGAGATTAAGGCGCAAAACATCACACAATCTGCGTCAGAGCCAGCTTTCCATGCCTGTTCACAAGCCTTGATGCTCGAACACCATCCGGACCGCACGCGCGGAGACCTCAGGCGAGTAGCGATTTGCCATTTTGTTTTTTTCATAACCATCATCCTTACTTAAGTTGATGGTCTCCGACAAACCCGGGGCGATTAAGGTGGCATGAGCCAACCCATACCGCCCGCCTACAAGACCAAGAACTGGCCCCCCTACAACGAGGCGCTCAAGCGCCGTGCTGAACGGTTTCACCGCGCTCGGCATACCCGTCACGGAAGCCGTGGGATGAGTCCCTCCGGGAAAGGGGGCATCCGGCCTTCAGCTGATTTGTGCAACGGAGCTGTCCCCAAAATTTCCTGCCTGCTTACACCCAGCAGCCTCTCGTTATGATTGAGGGTTCAGCAGGCCGGAGTCAGGTCTGGACGGCGCCGAAAGTCTTCATGCTTTCCTCTTCGATCGCGTCGAGAAGATCGCGTTTCAGCGAAATGAATTCGGGCGAAGTGACAGCATCAGCGTTGCGTGGGCGGGGCAGGTCGACCTTTCGTTCCAGCTTGATCCCGCCAGGGCGCGCGGACATCACCAGCACGCGGTCGCCGAGGAAGATCGCCTCGTCCACATCGTGGGTGATGAAGAGCACCGTACGCTTGTGCTTCTGCCAGACATCGAGAAGCCAGCGCTGCATCATCGTCCGCGTCAGGGCATCCAACGCGCCGAAGGGCTCGTCGAGCAACATTAGGTCGCGCTTGAACAGGAACGTGCGCATCAGCGCCACGCGCTGTCGCATCCCTCCGGAGAGTTCGTGTGGAAACTTGTCGGCAAAGCCGGCGAGGCCGAATTCCGGTAGCATCCTCTGGGCCTGCTTTCGGGCCTGGCTGCGGTTCGCGCCTTCCATCTCGAGCGGCAGGATGGCGTTGTCGATGACGTTTCGCCAGGCCAGAAGAAGATCGCGCTGCGGCATGAAGGAGACCTTGCCGAGCAGATCCTTGGACATCACCGAGCGGTCCTCGAACCGGACGGTCGAACCGGCGTCGGCGTCCTCGAGCCCCGAGAGCAGGCTGAACAGGGTGGACTTGCCGCAGCCCGAGGGGCCGACGAGGGTAACGAATTCACCCGGTGCCACCTTGAGGTTCACGTTGGAAAGCGCCTGAACTTCTCCAAAGGTCTTGGAAAGGTTGCGCAGATCCAGGATCGGCTTGGTTGTTTCGGACATTGTGGGCTCCGGCGTGAGCGTTTCGGGGAGGTGGCTGATCATGCGTAGAGGGCGGCTTGGACCATGGGAACGTAGGCGTCGTTGTCGGTGGGCAGGATGACGCGGATATTGTCGTGGCAACTGGGCCAGCGTGCGGGCCGTGCGCTGATGCCCAGGATGTGGCTCTGCTGGGTGGCCACGCCGGGCGTCGCGGAACCTCTGCAATAGAGCTCCGGCAGTGGTGCTGCGACGGCGTTTCGGGCCTGCTGGACGACATGCACAGTGTCGTTGCAGGCCGTCAACGCTTCAGGCCCGACGCCGGGAGTGGACATGGTCGGCAACCGCGAGACGCAGTCCCTGCCAGAACGGTCGGTATCAATGACGAGGCGCATCAGTAGAACTCGAACCCCATGGTACGGGCATGGTAGTAGAGGCCGCCGTCTTGCACGATCAGGAACTCGGCGCGGGTGTCGCCGTCGTTGTGGTGGCTGTGCTTGGCTGCCGGCGGGGTCAGCAGGGTGGCCCAAGGGCTCCAGTCGCATTTCAGCTCGTCAACCATGGAATAGGCCGGATCGCCGGCGACGGCCAGTGTCAGCGCGGCCGAGTTGTGCTTGTGCGGGGGCTGAAAGCTGTTCGGCTTCAACGTGTTCAGCGACAGGGTCAGCGTGGGCGCAATGTTGCGGCTGTCGACAGTTCGCTCGGCCGAGAAGATCAGCGCGTGACCGGAGGTGCTGTTATTGGCGTCGCGCTGGTAGACCGTGTCGAGCTGGTAGGTGATCTCTTGCGCGGGATAGTGCACGAAGCTGGTCGCGGCCTCGGCGCCGGTGATGGGCTGGGCCTTTTCGAAAGCAAGTTGGGGATCGTTGCCAACAGCCCAGAATACCGCGCTTTCGCTGGCCTCGATGCGGGCCCCGACACCGCCGGGCAACAGGAAGACGTCGCCTTTGCCGAGCGTTGCGGTTTCATCACCGAAAACGATCTGCGCGGCGCCGTCGATCACGTACCAGATCGACGCGGTGCAGTTCAGCGTGACATCCAGCGTTTCGCCTGAGAGCACGGTCGCATAGCGGGCCAGCATCAGTGGGGTGGTGGCGGGAAAGGGGCACTCAAGCTCGTTCGAGAGATCGCAGAGCACCCAGCCTGTCGCATCCTTTGCCATGGCGCGGGCGGGCTCGTCGTGCAGGATCCGTGGCGGCACCGGGGGAAGCTTGAGGTTGAAGGCGTTGCCGGAGTTGAAATAGCGACCGCGGGCCTCTGCCGCGTTTGCCGGTGTGCGCGGCAGCTGCACCGGCATTTCGGCCATGTCATTGTTGATCATCCGAGATCTCCTTGGGTGAAAGAGGCGGCGGCAGCGCGCAGAGTGACGTCAAGCAGCACCTGCGCACCGGCCGCCAGATGTGCCGGCTCGGCCCATTCATCGGGGTGATGGCTGAGCCCGCCGCGACAAGGCACGAAGATCATCGCCGAGGGGGTAAGCGGCGCCAGGTGGCGGGCGTCGTGACCGGCGGCGGAGAGCAGTTCCATCGCGGGAAATGCGCGGGTGGCGGCACTGTCGAGGATCGCCGCGCGCAGGAAGGGCGAAAAGCTGTTGGCGCGGGCATCGATCATGGGGTGGATCCGGACCTTGCAGGGAGCGCTCTCGCGCCGCGCCGCTTGTTCTAGTGCGAGACCCGTATGATCCAGCACCGAGTTGTCGGGGTGGCGCAGGTCGATGCGGAAACGCACTGTGGCGGGCACGACGGAGGGAGCGTTTGGTGCCACCTCCACCCGGCCAATGGTGAAGCGGATGTCGGGGCCGGCCTTGAGCGCGGCCTGCTGCATGGCGAGCGCAACGCGGGCGAAGGCCTGCACAGCATCGGCGCGCCGTTCCATCGGTTCAGTTCCGGCGTGGGCCTCCTTACCGCTCAGCGTGACCTCGTAGGTTTTCTTGCCCTGAATGCCGGTGACAGCGCCAATGACGCTCTCGCTCTGCTCCAGCAGGTCGGCCTGTTCGATATGGGGTTCGACATAGGCGTGCAAGGCAAAGCCGGGGGCATGGCGAGGCAGGTCGGGGAAGGCCTCGGCCAGCCGGGCCAGTTCGGTGGCCACACTGATGCCATCGGCGTCGACGACCGCCCGTATATCGTCGAGGCTGCGCGCGCCGTTGAAGACCTCGGAGCCCATCATGCCGGGGGCGAAACGGCCGCCTTCTTCGTTCATCCAGGCGACCAGCGTGACCGGGCGCGGCGGCGTAATGGAATTTTCATGCAGGGTTTGAAGCACTTCGAGGGCAGCTAGCACGCCGAAGATGCCGTCGAAACGCCCTCCGGTGGGCTGGCTGTCCATGTGCGAGCCGATCAGCACCGGCGCGCTGTCCTGCGCGCCGGGCATGGTCAGGAACAGGTTGCCCGCCGTGTCGAATGACGGGGCAAGGCCGATCTCCTTGCCCCAGCCGATCAGGCGGGCCATCGCGGCGCGGTCCTGCGCGGACAGCGCCTGTCGGTCGACACCGCCGTCGGCGCGCGCGCCGATTTCCGCCATTGACATCAGGCGCGACCAGAGGCGGCTGGCGTTTACGGTGGGAGTGGCGGGAGCGGCTGTCATAGGTCAGTTGGTCCTCATCACTTGATCGGGATCAGCACGTTTGTCGCGCAGGCCCCAGGCACCGGCTTCGGCCATGGCGATGAACTCGGCCAGGTGCTGATTGAAGAGGGCGGGCTCTTCCAGATTCAGGGTGTGGCCGGTCTTGGGCAGGATAAGCAGACCCGAAGCGGGCATCATCTTCTTGAGGTAGATGCCCGGCTGCAGGCAATGATCATCCTCGTCACCAACCATGATCAGGGCCGGCAGCGTGCAGGCTTTCAGCGCGTCTTCGAGATCCCAGAATGATGGGCGGCGCGCCTGAACGCCGCGCATCGTATTGGCGGCGCCGACCTTGTCGTGACGCGCGAGGCGCGCTACGAACTTGAGGTGTTCTCGGGGGTCCTTGTTCTCGAACTGTACGCGGCTGGCGCCACGGCCGTAGATCTCGGCAAAGGCGACCGGGTCTTCCTCGAACTTGTCGGCGACCGTGAGAGAGACGCCACGAAAATAATCGGCCGTCTCCTTTTCGCAGCCATAGCCTGCGCCAGCGATGGTCAGCGACAGGGCGCGGTCAGCGTACTTCAGGCCGAAGTGCAAAGCGGTGAACCCGCCCATGGACAGGCCAACAATATGGGCCTTGTCGATTCCGGCGGCGTCGAGCACCGCGATGGCGTCATCGACCGCGATCGACTGGGAATAACTGTCGATCCCCGCAGGAATGTCGGAAGGAGCATAGCCCCGGGCGGCATAGGTGATGCATCGATGGCGCCGGGCGAACTGGCTCATCTGCGGCTCCCACGCGTCGTAATTTCCACCGAATTCGTGGATGAACAGGATCGGAGAGCCGCTGTCGCCTGCCATTTCATAGTAGAGTTTCGTGCCGTCTGTCGCAGTGGCGAACATGTCCCTCTCCCTCAGAACAAGGCCGGCACGTCGGTCAGGCTTTTGGCCTTTTCGACGTAATCGGCGAGGTTGTCTGCAAACTTCCCGGCCCAGGCTTCCGGCACGGTGGTCGAGACCTTGATGAAACGGTCGCCGAAGGCCTCGGTGTGATAGGCGCCTTGGCGGATCATCACGCCGTCAAGGCGCGCCGCCTCGACGATGGCTTCGGGGGAGACGCCGGTCGAACCGGTTTCGAGGATCAGAAAATTGCCTTGGGAAGGCCAGATCGGGATCGCCATGCCAAGCGCCTCGGCTGCGGCCTTGATCCTGACCTTGTTGGCAAGATCGATGCGGCGAACATCCTTCATCCAGTCATCCTTGACCTTCAGCCCCGCCATGGCGCCGCGCTGCGCGACGACGCTGCCACCCAGCACCGAGGTCGAAACCGCAGCGAGTTCAGCAATCAGGGCAGGGTTGCCGACCAGCCCGCCGATGCGCATTCCGGCAAGACCCAGCCACTTGGAAAAGCTCAGCGAGCAGATGGCGTTCTCGGCATCGATGGCGACGGCGGGCGTGTGGCCCTCGGCGAAGTCACGGTAGGTGCAGTCGTGCACCAGAAGCGCGCCGTTTTCCTTGGCGATGGCGGCGAACGCGCCGAGCTCTTCGGCACTGTAGGTGACGCCGAGCGGATTGTTGGGATCCACCACGTAAAGGATGGCGCAACGGTCGTCGATATACGCGCGCAGCAGGTCCGGCGTGAGCTTGTAGTCGGTTTCAGGCCCGTAGATCGGGGTCTGCACGACCTCGGCGCCCTGCTGCTTGGCGAACAGGCAGGGCCATTTCCACGTGGGGTCCGTGGTCACCAGCGTGGTGCCCGGTTTGGCACGGGCGCGGCAGATCAGCGACAGGGCGTTCACGCCGCCCTCGGTCACCAGCGCCTCAAGCCCTGGAACCCCGAAATCGGCGACGATAGCTGCGCGCAGGTCCTCGAATCCCAAGGGGGGGGCATAGGCGTTGTATTCGCCGGACTTGATCGAGGCGACCATGGCGGCGGTGACCTCCGGGTGGGCGGGGATGTGGTTGGTGTTCTGCCCCATCCAGACCAGGCCCGGCGTCTTGAAGAGCTCGTCGAAGTATCGGTTGCGAACAGAGAGATCAGCCATCAGATCACCGAACCGCGCGCCGCGATGCCGCCGTCGATGGTGACGACGGTACCGGAGATGTAGCCAGCCTTGGGCGAGGCAAGGAAGGCGCAGAGATCGGCCACTTCCTGCGCCGTCGCCGGGCGCTTGCCGGGATACTTCGCGTACAGCTCTTCCCAGCGACTTTCGTCCCCTAGCATGTCGATGGCTTTGCGCTTCATGATCTTGAGCATGCGATCGGTGTCGACCGGGCCGGGGTTTACGCCGACGACGCGGATGCCTTCGTCCAGCGAGCGCCCGCCCAGTGCCTTGGTAAATGACATCAGCGAGGCGTTGCCGGTCGAGCCCGCGAAATAGGATGCATCCCAGTTCTCGCCGGAGTTGCCGATGACGTTGATGATGACGCTATCGGCCTTGCCCTTGCGCTTCTGCCAGAACAGGCGGGACAAGGTGATGTAGCCGAAAACCTTGAGGTCGAAGCCCTTGCGCAGCTCCTCATCGGTAACGTCCTCGATGGAGCCGGCAGGAATGTCGCCGGCGTTGTTGATCAGGATGTCGTAATCACCGACGGCGGTGTCGAGGGCGGTCATGGATTCGGTCGTGCCCAGGTCGGCAGGGTGCAGCGTGACGATCACATCGTACTCTGCTTCGATTCTGGCCTTCAGGGCATTCAGCGCGTCACCGTTGCGAGCAGCAAGATGCAGGTTGCAGCCCTCGGCGGCCAAGGTCAGTGCACAGGCATAGCCGATCCCCTTGGATGCGCCGGTGATCAGCGCCGTCTTGCCGGTCAGGTTCAGTTCCATCGAAAACTCCAGTGTGAATGCATGTTTCTTAATTCTGCATACATGAATGTCATTTGCTGTCCATGCTTCAGTGCGGATCAAACGGCAAAGCGCAGCCTCATTCCATGAAATTTGCCCGATAGTTCAGCATTTTCGCGCACTCACATCGGGATAGATCAGGAAATGTGTTTTCTCGGGGGCGGAAGCAAAGATTTTCCGCACTTTGGAAATCGTGTTCCATAAATGAGGTTGAGTATGCATAGATGCTGTTTACGGATGCGGGTATCTGGGGTTTAGGGTTGGGCCACGCAACTTCGCAGAAATATCTCTCCGGTAGGATGATCATGGCTCAGGCCAGACTGAAACGCTTCGGCAAGACCTTCCAAGGCGCGGGCACCAACACGATTTCTGCGCTCGGCCCGCAGGTCGAGGATGGCGAGCGCCTCGTGATGCTCGGGCCTTCCGGATGCGGCGCGTTCATGACCATGCGCATGATTGTCGGGCAGAAGGATCCGAGCCAGAGTGTGATGTGCATCGCGGAGCGGCGCGACCGTCTTTTCTCCTCGGTAATCCAAATTACGCGCGTTACCGCGCCGGACCGTTGCGCAGAATGGCGGCTTCGGGCCTTGGCTGACGCCGCCGCCGCGGACGCCGGGTCTGGTGGCCGTCCTGCTTTTCTGGAACGGCCTTCTAGGGTCGGCTCTCATCGTACAGTGACTCGTTATCAACGCGATCCGGATCGCCATCGCACCGCGGGAATCCCTTGGGCAAAGGGGCAAGACGTCTGCCGAGGTGACGGTCGCGCCGTCTCCGCCAATCCCGCCCCTGCTGCTGAAGAAAATTCCCTCAATGGATGGCGATGAACGGCATCGAGAGCTGATCGTCGACATGAATAACCAAGAAAGGAACGTCGTCATGACGGACTACGCCAAACCCGAACACTACTCTGACACCGAGTGGGAGGCCCGCGTCTCGCTTGCTGCGGCCTATCGCATGGTGGCCAGGCTTGGCCTCGACGACCTTATCTATAACCATATCTCGCTCCGCGTGCCGGGCACGACGGACCAGTTTCTGATCAACCCCTACGGACTGATGTTCAACGAGATCACGGCGTCTTCGCTGGTGAAAATCAACACTGTCGGCGACGTGATCGAAGAAACCGCGCACACGGTGAACAAGGCCGCCTTCGTCATCCACGCCGCAGTGCACAAGAGCCGTGCTGACGCCCATTGCGTGCTGCATACTCATTCTGACGCGTCGACTGCCGTGTCCGGGCAGCCGGACGGTTTGCTGCCCCTGTCGCAATTCGCGATGCGTTTCTACAACCGGCAGGGCTTTCACGCCTATGAAGGCGTGGCGATCGACGAGGCCGAACAGCAGCGCATCGTCGCCCACCTCGCCGACCACCCGGTCATGCTGATGCGCAATCACGGGATTCTGACCTGCGGGCGCACCCCGGGTGAAGCCTTCATGCTGCTCTACTATTTCGAACGCGCGGCGAAGATCCAGCTGCAGATGCAGGCCGCCTGTGCCTCTGGTATCGAGTTGGTGCTTCCCTCCCCCGAGGTCTGCGAAAAGGCGGCACGCCAGTTCTGGGAACTGAAGGGCGATATCCTCATTCCGGGCGAGCGGGAATGGCCAGGTCTGATGCGCGATCTCGACCGCGTGGATGCGGGTTACCGGGTATGAGCCGGGAAATCCGTCTGGGCCTGTTCCTGCTGGGAACGGGCAGCCACATTTCGGGCTGGCGTATGCCCGGAGCGGTGGATGGCTTCGAGGATATCGCGCAGATCACCGCGATCTGTCAGGAAGCCGAGCGCGGGCTGTTCGACCTGATCTTCATGGGCGACAATCTGAACGCCGACCCCAAGGCGCATCCGTCCTACTGTTCGCGGCTGGAGCCGCTGACCATGCTGTCTGCCATCGCGATGCAGACAACGCATGTGGGGCTGGGCGCGACCTCTTCGACCACATACGGCGATCCCTGGACGCTGGCGCGGGCGTTCTCCTCGCTTGACCATATCTCTGGTGGCCGGGCGGCGTGGAATTCCGTCACCACCTCCGCGCCACAGGCGGCGGCGAATTTCGGCACGTCGCATCCCGATCATGCGCGGCGCTATGAGCGGTCTGCCGAATTTATCGAGGTGGTGAAGGCGCTCTGGACGGCTTGGGAGCCGGGGGCGACCCCGAAGGATACAAAGACGGGGCAGTATTTCGACCCGGGCCGGATCCATCCGGTGAATCACGACGGTGCGTTCTTCAAGGTGAAGGGGCCAATCAATATCTCGCGCTCGCCGCAGGGGCGCCCGCTGATCCTTCAGGCCGGCGGGTCCGAAGCCGGTCAGGAGTTGGCGGCGAAACATGCCGATGTCGTCTTTACCGTGACGCAGGACCGCGACGGGGCCGCGGCTTTTTACGCGGGCCTCAAGGCGCGTCTGCCGAAGAATGGGCGCAGCGCTGACAAGCTTGTCGTGATGCCGGGCGTGATGCCTGTGGTCGGACGGACAGAGCAAGAGGCGCGCGCCAAGCTGACCCGCCTGATGAGCTTTGTCGACGATGGGACCGCCCTCGGGATGCTGTCCGAGCGTTTCAACACCGACATGTCCAGCTATCCGCTGGATGGGCCGGTGCCAGACCTTGGCGAAAACGACGCCTACCATGCTTTCGCTCAAGCGATGCTGTCCAAAGCCCGGCGCGAGGACATGTCGCTGCGCGACCTTTACGCTCTGGTCGCGGCGGCGCGTGGCCACTGGGTTTTGTGCGGTTCCGCCGAGCAGATCGCTGATACCCTACAGGAATGGTTCGAATGCGGGGCGGCCGACGGGTTCAACATTATGCCGGGCTGGTTCATGGATGGGCTGAGCGACTTCGTCGACCTTGTCGTGCCAATCCTGCAAGAGCGCGGCCTGTACAAGACCGCCTACGTCGAGGGTACGTTGCGCGACAAGCTGGGGCTGCCGGCGTGAACGGTTGGGCCGACTTGGTCTCGATCGATGCCGAGGTGGGTACGTTCCGGTTGATCGACGCAGGCGGGGCAGGGCCAGTTCTGGTGCTGGTCCACGGCTGGGGCGGACAGGCGGCGCAGTGGAACGCCGTCGTTCCCGGGCTGGCCGCGCGCTTTCGCGTTCTGCTGGCAGAGATGCCGGGAGGGGCCGGTGCCCCCTTACGCGGGCCTGTCTCGATGGCCGCCATGGGGCAAGGGGTGGCGGCAGCCTTGACCGCTGCAGATCTGTCGCCAGCGATCCTGCTGGGGCATTCGATGGGCGGGCCGGTGGTCATCGAGGCCGGGCTGGCCGCGCCCGATCGAGTGGCCGGGATGATCGGCCTGGATACGCTTGCCGACGGGTTCTACTATGGCGGCTCGGATGCTGTGCAAATCGCAGCCCGGCGCAAGACCTTCGGGGCCGATCTGGAGGGCGAGGCGCGACGCATGATTGACGCGATTACGGCCCCGGATACAGGGCAGGGACTGCGCGCGCAGATAGCCAGGAATATCCTGGCAGCGCGCCCCGAGGATCTGTTGGAGATGCGGGATGCAATGTTCGCTTGGCGGATTGCAGACCGACTGGTGCATGTAAAGGTGCCGTTAAGGCTGATCAATTCCGTAGGGCTCGATGCTGCCCATCGCCGTGCGCCACTGGAGTGCCTGTCGGAGGTGCCGCAGGCGATTTATGGATCCGGGCATTTCCCCCAGCTCGAAATGCCAGAGCAGCTGGTGCCCCAGCTGCTCGTCGAACTTGACCAGCTTTAAAAACTTTGAAATGAACGCGGCTCGTCATACGCTGCATGTTCAAACGCCTGATCCTGTATATGTTCCCTTGGAACACTACGGCAAGTTATTGGAAACTACTGCATGACCGAAACCGTCGAATCCTATTTCGAGAAGACAGGCCGTCGACAACCGACACGTGCAGAAGAGTTGCGCAGGGATCTGGAAGGGATGATCGTCGAAGGTCAGCTCAAGCCCGGTGATCGCCTGGACGAAACCGAGATTGCCAACCGTTTCAAGGTTTCCCGTACCCCGGTCCGCGAGGCGATCAAGGCGCTGGTTGCGACAGGGCTTGCCGAGGTGCGCGGACGACAGGGCACGATGGTCTCGACCCTTTCGGTGCCGGTGCTGATCGAAATGTTCGACCTGATGGCAGCCTTGGAAGGGTTGTGTGCCCGGCTGGCGGCGCGCCGCATCACTCACCAAGAGAAAACCCAGATGCTGGCGATTCAGCAGCAGCTGATCGCCGCTTTCGAGGAGGGGGATCCCGAAGCCTTCTACAAGATAAACGAAGATTTTCACGACCTTCTCTATAAGGCAGCCCATACGCATTTCC
This sequence comes from Salipiger sp. 1_MG-2023, assembly GCF_030547555.1. Lineage (NCBI taxonomy): Bacteria > Pseudomonadati > Pseudomonadota > Alphaproteobacteria > Rhodobacterales > Roseobacteraceae > Salipiger > Salipiger sp. 1_MG-2023. The sequence continues at coordinate 11,510 of NZ_JAUOQN010000075.1, forward strand.
TGGCGGACCAGACCATTGCGCTGCGGCTTCGCCTGTCACCGTATCGCCGGCAGGTGACCTTTCAGCCGGGCAAGATGCGCGCGACTTTGTCCGAGCATCAGGAAATCATCGACGCGATCGACGCCGGAGATTCCGATCGTGCCATGGTTGCCGCCAGCGAGCATGTGCGCCTGCTGGGCGACCATCTCTCCGATTTCATCGCGACGATTCCGCCTCATCTTCTGGGCTGATGCACCGGCGGCCCTTGGGGCCGCAGGTATCGCGCACGCACCTTCTGATTGCGGGCGGCATGCTGATGGCGGTGCGCGGCTTTGCGCTTCACGGCCACCGCTTAGTCCGCGCATCGGACCTTTGTACTCTACAACTCAATATCTGTATATTTGATGCGAGCCGAATGGCCAGATGGAGGCTGATCCGGTCAAAATATCGGCATTCTATACGAATACTGCAGCAAAATCCCGGGTTTGATTCCCAGGTGTTCACGACTTGCTACTCTTGGGCATCCTGAAGCAAAATGGTTGCATACGTGAACGACATGATGAAGACATTCTCTGCCCCTCTCCTAGCCGCCGCTGCCGTCATCTGCGCCACCTCCGCGCAGGCCGACGAAGAGGTGACCTTACGCCTCAAATGGCTGACGCAAGCGCAGTTCGCTGGCCCCTATGTCGCCGAAGCCATGGGCTTTTATGACGAAGAGGGCCTGGATGTGACGATTCAGCCCGGCGGTCCGAACATCAACGTGGAAACCATGGTGGCCTCCGGCGCGAACACCTTCGGCATCGCTTCGGGGACCGAGGGCGTGCTGGCCTCGCGCGCGAAGGGTCTTCCGATCAAGGCGATCGGCATCGACCAGCAGGTCACGCCCTATGTCTACGTGACCAAGCCCGACTCCGGCATCAAGACTGCTGCCGATTTCAAGGGCAAGAAGGTCGCGACCTGGTTCACCGGCCCGCAATACGTGCTGTATTCAGTGCTGGCCGCCAACGGGATAGAGCAGAGCGACGTCAACATTATCTCGCAGTCGGTGACGCTGCAGCCCTTCATCGATGGTGAGTTCGACGTGGCGACTGCTACGCTTTACAACGAATACAATACGCTGCTGGCAAAGGGCCTGACCGATCTGGTTGTCATCTCGCCCGAAGACAGCGGCATGGTGTCCCAGCAGGACGCCATCATCACTTCCGACAAGATGATCGCAGAGAAACCCGAGGTCGTGCAGGGCTTTCTGGACGCGACGCTGCGCGGTTGGAAATATGCCTTCGAACACCCCGAGGAAGCCATCGACATGGTGATGGATGCGGGCACCGGCCTTGACCGCGATCACCAGACCAAGATGCTTGAAAAGGTGCAGGAACTGATGACCGGCACCACCGGCACTAGCGAGGGCCTCGGCTATCTGAACATGGATGCCATCAGCACCATCGAGAAGAATTTGGTCAAGTACAAGGCCATCGACGAATCCGTCGACATCACCACCGCCTTCGACTCGTCTTTCTGGGAAAACGTCCCTGCCGAATACAAGACCGTGGCCAAGTAACGCCCCGTCACCTGCAACGAGGTTCAGGGCACCCTCAGGTGCCCTGAACTGTTTTGTACAGACGCGTCATGCACAAGCTGCTCAATGGCTTCGGGAATTATGACGAGATGCTCGTTCACTTTGAAACCAGCGCTGCGGCGATGACCTTGGGCGGCCTCAGCCGCTGGTCCGCAGACCGCTGGCGGGGCCACCCGGTGCAGACGGCACGTGGGCGCTGTCTTAGATGTCCGCAACGCCGTGCCAAAGCGTAACATCCTGAAAAGCAGCTCCTATACTACAGAGCAAAGCCTCAGACATCGGCGCGCCGCAGATCTGCAGCCCGATGGGAATCCCGGCACTCGAGCGTCCGCAGGGGACTGTCAGCGTGGGAAAGCCGCTGGTACTGAAGGGCACGGTATAGCGCCCGATCACCTGAGTAGACGCTTCGTCGGAGGCGAAGCTGCCCATGAAGGCGTTCGAAGGACCACCGACGGGCAAGGCGGGCAACAGAACCGCATCGACGCCCGAGAAGGCCGCTGCCATTTGCTCGCGATGCCGTCGAACCTGCACCTTGGCGTCGGCGATCTGCGCCGAGGTCCGGTTTTGTCCGCGCAGGATCAGATCGGTCAGGGCTTTACCGTAGATGTCTGCATGCGCGAGGTAACTGTCGCGGTGCAGCGCGGCGGCCTCGGCGGAAGAAATCACGCTCCATGCGCCGATGACCGGCTCCGGATCGGGCAGGGAGATTTCGACAATCTGCGCGCCAAGGCGACGGAAGACCTGCACCGCCTCCGCCACGGCGTCCTGAACCGCCAGATCGGAGATCGCGATTTCCCGGGTGGGCAAACCAAGACGAAGGCCGTGCAGATCCTGTGGTCCGCCCACGCGGCAGGGCGCGATCGGGGCGGACAGGCTGGTCGGATCCCTCGAGTCATGCCCGGCTACGGCATCCATGAGCAAGGCCACGTCGCGCGCCGTGCGCGCCATCGGCCCTACAGTATCGAAGGCAGGCGACAGGGGATGCACCCCGAAAGTGCTGATCCTGCCCCATGTTGGCTTCAACCCTGTCACACCGCAGCACCCAGAGGGAAGGCGGATGGATCCGCCGGTGTCGGTACCGATGCTGCCAAAGGTCAACCCCGCAGTCAGGGCGACGCCGGAACCGCTGGAGGAGGTGCCGGTCCAGTGGTCCGGCCCGTATGGGTTCAGGGGGGGCGGAACGCTGGCGTGATGCTCGACCCAGACGCCTTCGCTCAGCGTCAGCTTGCCAAGCCGGACGGCTCCGGCGGCGCAGAGCCGGGTCATGACTGTCGACGAGCCGCCGGGATGGGCGGAATGAAGTGCCGGATTTCCGAAGGTGGCGGGCGCATCGGGGTCGTCGATGGCGTCCTTCACAGCGATGGGAATCCCTTGCAGAGGGCCCGTCAGCCGGCCTTCGTTGCGATCCGCATCGGCCCGGTCCGCGTCGGCCAATGCCAAGTCTGGCGTCAGCCGAGTATAGGCATGCAGCGCCGGGTCGAGCGACGCGATACGCTCCAAGACGGCTTCGGTAAGGTGGCGGGAGGTGACAGTGCCCGCGTCCAGTGCAAGCGCGGCATCCGTGATGGTCAGCGACCAGAGATTCGAATTTTCCATAGCCTCTGAGTTACACGAAATTTCTTTTTCTGCATGCATTAAGTTAGTTTGAAGATTCATTATGATCAATTTTGTGCATATCGGCTTCGACCAACGTGAAAACTTGGGCACAAGAAAACAGGGCCATTGATCCGGTGCTCTTTTGAGTGCGATCGGTCCGGCCTTCTCCTACCAAGCAGGGAACCGGTCGGACATCGTTGTGCTGGCCTTACCGGCAAGGAAGCAGAAACAATGAAGAAAATACCATGACGGAAAAACATCTCTCACCTCTCACACGCCTCCTCAGAAGCTCACCGGCTGTCGGTGCGATGGTGCTGATCTTGTGGCTGGTCACCGTGCCGTTGTTCGGAATATCCGCCCAGACGCTGCCGGCGCTGCCGGATGTGCTGCTGAGCGGGTTCAATATCTGGGGCGACCTGCTCGACAGCACGATCTACACTCTGACGGAAACCGTCTTCGGCTTTATCGCCGGAGCGGTAATCGGCATCAGCAGCGGCTTGCTGTTCTGGTGGTCGAAAAAGGCCGAGCAGATGCTGCTGCCGATCTTCGTCGCGCTGCAGACCGTACCGATCATCGCCTTCGGGGCGATCGTGGTCATCTGGTTCGGCAACGGCATGGTTTCAAAGGTGGTGATTGCTCTCTACCTCACCTTCTTTCCCGTGGCAGTGAATACGGCACGTGGCCTTGACCGCACCGACCCCGAGTTGCTCAAGTTGCTTCGCAGTTTTGGGGCCAGCAAGTTCAGGATCTTTCGCACCGTGTCCCTTCCCACGGCTCTGTCCTCGATCATGACGGGCCTGAAGATCGGCATTCAGCTCAGCCTCGTGGGCGCGCTGGTGGGGGAATGGTTCGGCGATACGCGGGGCCTTGGCACGCTGCTGCTGCAAAGTCTGTACTTCGAGGACACCGAGCGCGTCTGGCTTCTCATCCTGCTTCTCGGGCTCATCGGTCAGATCCTGTTCGTCCTGCTGAGCCGGATCGAAAAACGCTATATCTGGTGGAAATGACATGACTTATCTCAACAGGGCGCTCCTGCCGGCCGTCTCGATCTTCCTGCTGTTCCTGATCTGGCAGATGATGGTCATGATCCTGGACCTGCCCGCCTATATCCTGCCTTCACCCATCGAGATTTCTGGGGGCATCTGGGACAAGTCGGGCATGCTTGGCAGCAATGTCACCGTTACGCTGAAGAACACGCTGATCGGGTTTCTGATCGGCAGCCTGATCGGCATGGCGCTCGCGCTGGTCATGGTACTGTCGGACTGGGCTCATGACCTGATCATGCCGGTTGCGGTCGCCGTGTCATCTGTGCCGACCGCCGCATTTGTTCCGCTGATGCTGATCTGGTTCGGCTTGGGCGATGAATCCAAGGTGGCCATGGCCGCGCTCGCCGTCAGCTTCGTTGTGCTTCTGAACGCTGTGAGCGGGCTGAAATCCTGCCCTCAGGGTCAGATCAACCTGCTGCGCAGTTTCGGGGCAAGTCGCCTGCATGTCCTGCTGAAACTGCAATTTCCCGCCTCGCTGCCGTCCATCATGACAGGGATGCGGGTGGGGCTGTCGCGTGCGACGATCACCGTCATCGTGACCGAGATGCTCGGCGCCTATTCGGGCATCGGGCAGACCATTTACCAGGCGACGGCGATCGTCGATTATGTGACGGTGTGGGCTGCCGTCATCGTGGCCTCGGCAGGAAGCCTGATCCTGTATGGCATCCTTGCCGGGCTGGACGCGAAATTCATCTGGTGGCGCTGATGGTTGCGCGCGGCTCTGATGATGTAAGCGCCCCCCGACAGCATCTGTGTGCCAAGGTGGGTCTGCGAGGATCCACAAAAGGAGAGCGGTCATGTCGGAGATTATCACGGTCGGACTCGGTCTGGCAAAGAAAGTGCTCCAAGTGCATGGAGCCGATGGCGCTGGTCACGCGGTACTGCGCAAGAAGCTGCGGCGAGCGCAGGTGTTGGA
>NZ_JAUOQN010000076.1:0-15647 GCF_030547555.1 Salipiger sp. 1_MG-2023
ACGGCATCAAGCCATCAACACAAGATCAGGCCGCCGCTTGATGACCGCCCAAACACCAGATTTGACAATAGCTCCGCTGGCAGCAGCATGACGCGGGTCTTCGGCACCGTGCGGTCGATCATCAACTTCGCAGCCAGCGAGCAGGGCATCACGATGACGAACCCCTTCGCCGGGGTCTACTACGACCGGGAGGCCGGTGTCTCCGACCGCCAAGCGGTGCCCATGCCTGTCCTGAGGAAGCTTCAGCAGGAATGTCTCAAACTGGACGATGATCTTCGTTGGCTTGTCGCCTTGGTCTCGGACACGGGCATGCGCCTTGCCGAAGCTGCAGGCATGACGATGGCCGACTTCCAACGCGACGCCAGCGGCGCTCTGGTCGCCCATTTGCGTCCACATCCATGGCGGCGGCTCAAGACGAAGGGCAGCGAACGCATCGTCCCACTCGAGGGAGAAGCCCTCTGGGCAGCCGAAAGGATCCTGTCGCAAGGCGGAGGGTCCAAGTTCGCCTTCCCGCGCTACAACAAGGCCAAGACGACCAACGCGAACGCCGCCAGTGCTGCATTGAACAAATGGATGAAGACGAACGGAGGCGAAGATACCACCATGCACGGCTTCAGGCATGCCATGAGGGACCGCCTGAGGGCTGTCGAGAGCCCCGCCGACATCGTTGACCAGATCGGTGGCTGGCAGACCGAAGGCGTCGGCCATGGCTACGGCTCGGGCTACCCTGTCGAGATGCTGCGAAAGTGGATGAAGGCGGCGACGAGAGCCGACATGGTCTACGGCTCCAAGCAGTTGCGAGAAGCTTAAGCGAAACCAATGATTTACCTAGAATAATGGTACCCCCACACGGTTGTTATGTTCCCGTTGCAGGCACCTCGGCGATGGTCCGCGTCAGCAAAGCAAGGGGTATCGCCATGGACCACCCGGCGTCAACAGGCACCGGATGGTCTACAGTTTGGTCTACGGCTGGCTCATGGGGCGAGCCGCAGGGATTCTGCTCAGTGGGCGGTTTAATTAAAACGCGAGCGATACCCCTTTAGCTTTTCGAGGAAGCGCAGGATTTCTTCCGTCGGGTTCTCGCTGTGGCGGATCTTGTCCAGTTCGGCTCGAAGGCATTGGTCTGCGAAGTATCCAGTGTGTCGGAGTTGCGGAAGCACATGTTCGGCCAGATAGAAGAGGTAGTCGAAGTCCTGCCCTGCCATGTCGTCGGTACACTCGATGGGAGTGTAGAAGCGTTCTTCGCCAATCGGCGTATCAACCCAAAGGACTCCGGTTCCGGCTGGATGAAAGTTCAGTGGCAGGTCAGAACCAAGCAGAAAAGTTCCTCGGCAGGTCGCATAATCTACTTGCGTGCTTTTTAAAAAAGCATTTCATCTCAGCGAGATGGAAGCGTTTTTTGCGACCTTCGAGATTGTTTCAATTCGGGGCGTCGCCCCATATTCCAGACAAGGATTGTCCAACCATGCGGACCAGTCAAAGCCATCCTCTGCAGATCGCCGCTGTGCGGTCTGACGCCCTTCCGGGGCGGATCGGCATCACCTTCTGTCCTGGCAAGATCCAGCCGGGAGCGATGTCGGGAAGCTGGAACCGAGACCTCGGACTGGACCTCGACGCCATCGCCGCTTGGGGTGCGACGGCGGTTGTAACGTTGGTCGAGGATCACGAACTGCAGACGCTGCAGGTGCCGCGGCTCGGTGCGGAGGTGGCCGCCCGGCACATGAGCTGGTTCCACTTGCCCATCCCCGATGTTTCGGTGCCCGATGCGGCGTTCGAGGCGCGTTGGGAAACGGTTGGTCGCGATTTGTGCGACCGGCTTCGGGCGGGCTTTGATGTGGTGGTCCATTGCAAGGGCGGGCTTGGCCGGGCAGGGACCATCGCCGCGCGGATGCTGATCGAGCTTGGAGACACGCCGGACGACGCGATCGCCAAGGTCCGGACAGCGCGCCCGGGCGCCATCGAGACGGCGGCGCAGCAGCGCTACGTCCTGCGGCAACAGGCGCGCTGGGAAGAGGTGCCCGCGACAACGTCAGAGGCAGTGCGTGATCGTGCCGTCGGTGCCTTGCTCGGGCTTGCGGTCGGGGATGCGGTTGGCACCACGCTTGAGTTTACCATCCGTGACAGCCAAGGGCCGCTGACCGACATGGTGGGGGGCGGGCCCTTCCACCTGAAGCCCGGCCAGTGGACGGATGACACGGCCATGGCGCTGGCGCTGGCCGACAGCCTCGCGCAGTCGAGCGCGCTCGACGAGGCCGACCTGATGCGCCGCTTCGTCGACTGGCACGAGCGCGGCACCTATTCCTGCACCGGGAGGTGCTTTGACATCGGCATCACCACGCGGCACGCACTGGCGCGCTGGACTCGCAGTGGCGATCCCATGGCCGGGTCCACCGATCCGATGAGCGCCGGAAACGGCAGCCTCATGCGCCTTGCTCCGGTGGCCATCGCGCATCTGAACGACCGTGCCCGGCTGCGCGATGTGGCGGCGCGGCAAAGCCGGACCACCCATGCCGCCCCGGAAGCTGTCGATGCCTGCGTGGCCTATGCCGAATGCCTCGCCGACGCGATCGAGGGGCGCCCCCGTTCGGACGTGTTGCGCAACCGGTCCGAAGGCTATGCCGGGGCCATTGATGGCATCATGGCCGGGTCGTGGCGTGGCAAGCCCCGCACGAAAATCCGCGCATCGGGATACGTGGCGCATTCGCTGGAGGCCTCGCTCTGGAGCGTTGCCCGGTCGGGCAGCTTTCGCGAGGCGGTGCTGATCGCTGCGAACCTCGGCGAAGATGCCGACACCACCGGAGCGATCACCGGCCAGCTTGCCGGGGCGCTCGGCGGGGCCGGTGCCATCCCGCCGGACTGGCTGGCGAAACTTGCTTGGCGGGATCGGCTGGTGGCTGCGGCCGAAGCGCTGTTGTCGAAAACCGTGGCTGACTGATCTCGGCGCGCCGAGGGGCGGAGCCAAAGGATTGATCGCGGCTTGCGCGAGCGAAGATCCGCGGTTCACAGTCCCCTCGGGCGTATCCGCCGTGGCGGGTACGCCTGCTTTTTCCGAGGGGCGGCCGGAATTGGACTGCCGCGATTGCGGATCAATCTGCGATGCGCCCTTGAGCCTTGGTGATCCGACAAAGCCGGAGCGCCATTCCCGAAAGACCCGACAGGGGGGCAGGGCTGCCGTTAGGTCGCGCGCAGGTCATCTTCTTGTCAGAGCAGATCAACAGCGACGCCCGCTTGCGCAGCGTCGCTGTGTCACCGAACCAGATCGTCTCGCGATTGCGGGTGGGTGTTGGCCTGCACTTGGCATCCCTGCAACCGGTCGGGTTCAAAATGAGACGCCGCGACCATCAGTGCATTGCAACGACGGCAACCCGACACAAGACCGCGCAGTGTTTCTGGCAGGAACCGCGCGCTAGTGGCGCGGCGCCAGTTCGAGCTCTTGCCAGATGGTCGAGAACAACTGCTGGTATTCGGGCCGGTTGCGCACGGCGACCGGGTCGACGTCTTCACTGCCCCAAGGGGTTTCGTAGACCGATTTCACCGTGGCGGGCCGGTTGGACAGCACCACGATCCGGTTCGCCATCGAGATCGCCTCGCCGATGTCGTGGGTGATCAGGATCACGCTGCGCCCCTGTTCGCGAATGATGCGCTTGACGTCGGCTTGCAACAGGGTCCGGGTCTGGAAATCCAGTGCTGAGAAGGGTTCGTCCAGCAAGATCACCTCGGGGTCAAAGGCCAGCGTGCGCATCAGCGCCGCGCGCTGGCGCATGCCGCCCGACAGACCCGAAGGTTTCGAAGTCTCGAACCCCGACAGGCCGTAGCGGTCGATCAGGTCCTGCGCCCTGGCGCGCGCCTTGGCCTTGGCAATGCCGCGAATTTCCAAGCCCAGCGTGATGTTGTCGATCACGCTGCGCCACGGCAGCAGCAGATCCTTTTGCAGCATGTAGCCGACGTGGCCCTTGGCCTCTTCGACCTTGGTCCCGCCCACCGAAACCTGCCCTCCCTGAAGCGGGATCAGCCCGGCAATGGCGTTGAACAGCGTGGTCTTGCCACAGCCGGACGGGCCGACCAGCGCGAGAATCTCGCCCCGGTGCAGGTCCAGCGTGATGTCGCGAACGGCCTCGACGGCGGCATCGGTGCCCTCGTTGTAAACGACGCGGGCGGCGTCGGCGCTCAGAACGGGGGTCATGCTTGGTCTCCTGTCAGGAAGGCAAGGGCGATGGCGTTGAACTCATCAGGGAACACCTGGCTTGCCGCATGGGCGCCATCGGACATGATCGACAGCCTGGCGTTGGGAATGGCCTTGGCCAGCGCCTCGGAGAAATAGGCCGGGGTCAGGTGGTCATTGGCAACGCCCATCACCAGCACCTCATGCGGGATCTTTGGCAAGTCGGCGGTGCGGTCGAAGGCCAGCAGCGCGTCGATGCGGCTGGTCATGATGCCGATATCGTGGTCGCCGCCGTAGATGCCGCTTTTGCCACCCTCGATGGCGTCGATGTTGTCGCGCACCCACCAGCTGGGGTGAAGAAACAGGGGCGTTGCCTTGACATAGGCCTCGGGCCCGGCTGTCAGCAGCAGTTGCTTGCGGGTCTCGAAACAGCGTCGGAAGAAGCCATCCGCCTTGGTCCACCCCGAGGCAAGGATAATGCGGCCCAGCCGCTCGGGGTGATCCGCCGCAATCGCCTGCGCCATCGACGCACCGGTGGAATGGCCAACGAAATCGGCCTGTTCGATGCCAAGCGCATCCATCAGCGCCAGCGTATCGGCGGCCATCTGGTCAACGGAATAGTCGATCTGCGAGCGGCTCGATTGCCCGGTGCCACGATGATCGTGCAGGATGACGCGGAAATGTTCGGCAAAAGGGGCGATCTGCGGCGCCCAATATGCGCCGATGCCGCCAAGCCCGGCCACCATGATCAGCGGACGACCGCTGCCGTGTTCTTCATAGTAAAGCGCGTCGCCGTCGGGAAGGGTGATGTGCGGCATGTCAGTGCTCCATGTCGAGAGAACGTTCAAAGCGCGCCACGATGGCTTCGAGCAGCAGCGCCATGATCATCAGGCTGAAGATGCCAACCCAGACCGAATTCAGATCGTAAAGCTGCCCGGCATAGTAGACCATGTAGCCAAGCCCTTCTTCTGCCGAGATATATTCGCCCACCACCGCGCCGATCAGCGCGAAGCCGACGTTCAGCCGCAGCGCCGAGACGATCCACGGCAGGCTGCCCGGCACCACGATGGTGCGGAAGGTCTGCCAGGGCGAGGCGCCAAGCGATTTCATCAGGCGGATCAGGTCGGGGTCGATTTCCTGCGTGCCCTTGTAGGCCTGCAGGAACGCCACGATGAAGGTGATGATCGACGCAATGGCGATCTTGCTTTCCATGCCCAGCCCGAACCAGACGATGATCAGCGGCGCGAGCGCGATCTTGGGCACGCCGTTCAGCGCGATCATGTAGGGGTGCAGGATCTTGGCCCAAAGCGGCGACAGCCACAGCAGCAAGCCGCCCGCGCTGCCAAACAGACAGCCGATGGCAAAGCCGATCACCACTTCGAACCCTGTGACCCAGAAATGCCGCAGCAGCGAGCCATCGGCCAGATGCCCGGCAAAGGATTGCACCACGCCCAGCGGCGTGCCGTAGACATAGGGTTTCAGCCAGCCGAGCCACAGCCCGACCTGCCACAGGGCGACAATCGCCAGCAGCACCATGAACTGATAGGCGCGGATGCGCAGCGCGGCGTCCACCGGGCTGCGGCGCTTGATGCGCGCCGCAGGGATGGATTGTGAGTCCGTTGCCATGGCCATCACGGTTTGCCGAGATATGCCGTTGCGGCGATTTCGACCAGCAGTTCATCGCGCACCAGTTCCGAGATGATGCAGTAGCGCGCGGGCGGGTTGGCCCCGAAATATTCGGCATAGACCTCGTTGAAGGCCGCGTAATCCGCACGGTTCTTGAGGATGATCACGTTATAGCAGATGTCGGCCAGCGTGCCGCCGGTGGCTTCGACCACGCGGATGATCTCATCGATCACATAGCGGGTCTGGGCCTTTACGTCGCCCGGATGCAGGCTTTCGCCGTTGGGGCCAAGGGCAAGCATACCGGCGACGTAAAGCGTGTCGCCCACGCGGCTACCGGGAACAAAGGGGGCGATGGGCGTGGGGGCGCCTTCGGGGATGATGGGGGTGAACATGATCAGGTCCTTAGTCTGCGGGGGCGGTCAGGGTGGCGTCGACCTCGGCCAGCGTGGTGGTCCAGCCGAAAAAGGTTCTCACGTTGAACATCGTGGCCTCGTGCATGGCGCGCGGCCCGGCCTGAAGGCAGCAATCCTCGACCATGACAGGGTGGTATTCATGGGCGAAGGCGTCGCGGATCGTGGTTTCGACGCAGACGTTGGACGCCACGCCGCAGACCAGCAGCGTGCGGATCCCGCGCGAGCGCAGCATCGAATCCAGCGGCGTGTTCACAAAGCCCGAATAGCGCGTCTTGGGCACCAGCAGATCGCCGTCTTGCACGCTCAGCTCATCGATCAGCGCGTAATCCCAGCCGCCCTTGGCCAGCAGCGTGCCCTGCAATTCCGGGCGCTCGCGCATCACGCGCAGGGCGTTGGACTTGGCCTGATTGACCGAGCCCGGCCCGCCCGCCTCGGTGTATTTGGCGTCCCAACCGTTTTGCAGGAACACCACCTGCACACCATGATCGCGGCAGGTCTGGGCCAGCGTGGCAACATTGGCATTCACCGCGTCGATCCCCGACAAGTCGAAGCCGGCGATGTCAAGATAGCCGCCGCGCGCCGCATAGGCGTTCTGCATGTCCACCACGATCAGGGCGGTGGATGCGGGATCAAAGCCAACTGCTTGGGGAAGCGCCGGCAGGCTGCGCATTTCCTTGGTATCGCTCATGACAGACCAAACTCCTTCGTCGCTTTTTCGGCAAAGCTGTTGTCGACCATCTGCTCGTAGGGCAGGTCGGCACGCAGCGTTCCAACCCCGGCTTCGTGATCGATCAGCGTGCGCCATTCCTGTTCGCTGATCATCGGATTGCGCGGCACCAGCGGGACGTCGCCAAAGAAGCGCGGGCGGGCGGCGGCGATGACCTCGGGGGCGATCTGCGGGAATTCCTTGGTCGCAACGTCGATGAACAGCTGTTCATTCTCGTGCAGCGCACGTTCGGCCTCGGCGATGGCGTTGCAATAGGCCTGCACCTTTTCGGGGCTTTTTTCGATGAAATCCGCTGTCACGAAGGTGGACGAGAACAGCGCCGGGCCAAGCGCCTCGCCCAGCGAATAGACCACCTCGAGATCGAATTGCGTCGCGCCGATCGAGGCATCCCATTCGAATACGGTGGCGAAATCCGCGCGCCCATCAGCAACCGCCTGAAGCTGTGCGCCAAAGGGCAGCTGCATCCAAGTCACGTCGTTCTCAGGGTCCATCCCGGCCTGTTTCATCGCGTAGAACGGCGTGGTGTAGGTGTTGGACGGGAATTTCAGCGTGGCGATGGTCTTGCCGGCAAAATCCTCGGGGCCGTTGAAGGTGGTGCCGGGCTTGGCCACCACCCAGACCGAGATCATCCCGGCGATCTTGGCGATGTTGACCATCTGCGCGCCTTCGGCCGTGGCGTTGATCGACATGCCGCTGCCGGTGACGGCGAAATCGGCTGCGCCAGACAGAACGGCGGGCACCGGCTGGGCGATGCCGCCTGCGGATTTGAGATCCGGCGTCAGCCCGTGCTTTTCAAAGAAGCCGCCGTTCATCGCGGCGTAAAGCGGCATGTAAAGCCCAAGGTGAATGGCCTCGGAAATATTGGCGGGGGTGGCGGCGCGGGCTGCGCCGGGCAGGCCAAGACTTGCCGCGCCGGTCAATCCGGCAAGGCCAAGGACAAAGCTCCGCCGGTCCAGGGACGAATGCGTCATGGACATCTCCTGTTGGATATACTGAGTGAGCCGACCTCGTGGGCGGGCCGGATGCGATGAACCTACACCAAGTTTCTGCGTCACAAAGTGCCGATGGCGCACCGCGATGTTGCGCAAAGAGCAACGCTGAGGTCTATCCGGCGCGCAGCTCCCGGAAATGCGCCACCAGCAGCGCTGACAGGGCTTTGGCCGCGAAGGACAGCTCACGATCCCGATGCACGCAAACGGTGACCCGCGCGGCTTCGAGGTCTGGGCAATCAAGGTGTAGCGCCACGAGTCGCCCGGCAGCGACATCCTTGCGCACCATGAAACCGGGCATGAAGGCGACCGCATCACCGGTCATGGCGACGCGTTTGGTCAGTTCCAGCGAATTGGTGTTGATCGCAAGCCGGGCCGTCCCGGCGCTGCGCGCAATGGCGGTATCGACCATGCGCCGCATGCCGAACGACGTTTCCGGCAGCGCAAGCGGCCAGGCAAGCACATCACAAAGGCCAGGGCGCGGGTGGCGCGCCAGCGGATGATCGGGGCAGACAAGGCAGCAGATCGGCTCGATGTGTTCGGCCAGCGCGGCGATGTCATTGCGCATGGGACCGTTGAAGGTGATGCCGATGTCTGCCTGATCGTCGATCAGCGCCCCGACGATGGCATCGGTGGACTCAAAGCGGATGTCGAATCCGATCTGTGGGTGGCGCGCGGCGAAATCACTGATCACGGCGGGCAGAAATTCGGCCACCAGCCCTTCGGCGGCGTATAGTGTCACCTGTCCGCGATGCAGGCCGCGCAGGTCGTCGATGGCATCGCGCACGCGGTCAAGTTCGCGAAAGGTGCGTTGCGTGTGACGCATCAGCAAGGTTCCGGCCGCGGTCATGGTCATGCCCCGGCGGCTGCGTTCGAACAGCGGCGCGCCAAGGTCGTGTTCAAGTGCCGCAATGGCGCGGCTGACCGATGAGGGCGTGACGTGCAGCGTTTCGGCGGCACGACGGATCGATCCCGAACGGGCGGTTTCGTGAAAATAGCGCAGCGCGGTGAAGTCCATGGGCGTGATATGCCTGAGTGCGACGAAACTGTCATCCATCCTTGATCGCGTCGGCGAGGGGTGTGTTGCGTACATAGCGTGACGCCCGAGCGACAGGGGATGTGCGGCCCCGGGGTGACGTGGTCAAAGCCCCCAAGGCGCAGGCCGACTTCGGCGGTCGCCGGAGAGTAAAAGGCAAATCCGGGAATGGTCGGGTTCGGATTGCGGCAATTGGGCAGAACGCGGGCTTTGACTGCCCGCCTGAAGACGCTTGTGATCTGTTCTGCCTTGGTTGCCTCAATCGCATCATCATCGGCATGTCTCCGGTGATGATGAGTTCTGGCTCTTGGGGCGCCGCGCGCGACGGTGGGGTGGGTTTGCGTGATGGAGGGCCGTCCAGCACCGGCTTTCTGGACGGCACCGGCGCGGCGCGCGGCGCTTGCCAGAGGGGTTCGGGGCCGTTTCTGGACGCGGGATCGGTCATGTCTTCTCAGGGCGCGCCGAATTCGGGCAGGCCAACGACGGGATACTGGCTGCCGTCCGGCAGGTAACCCATAACGACCCAGCCGTTGATGCGGCATCCGGCGACGTCACCGCATCCCTTTTCTGCAACCTCGCGCATACAGCCTTCGAAATCCCGGATGATCGCGTAGAGCGGTGGGTAATAGGCGCGTACGAATTCCGGGGTGAAGTGCTTGATGTATTGGGTCGCACCGAAGTCGTAGGGGCTGTCTCCATTGAGATCCGGCGCGTTGGCAAGCGGCGAGAAGGCATCCGCAGGCTGGCCGCTTTGCATCTGGCCATAAAGACGTTCGATCAGGGCTACATGAGACCGCGCCGATCTTCTGTGGCAGACCAACTCTGGCCGCCTTGCATCATCGCTGCCGGAGTCGGAAACGCGCCAATCCATCGGCGCCGAGAAATTATACGGCATGCAGCCGATCAGGGGGCGGGAGTCCGGGGTCATGAAGCAGGCCGATGCCCCCGCCGGGATGAACGCCAAGGTCAGGGTGCAGGCAATTTTCGCAAGAAAAGTCACGTCAATAATCTTTCGCTCTCTGATCGAACGGATCAGGAGGTTTCCGAGTATTGATCCGGGTTCAGGAACAGCAGCTTGCCATCGGGTGTTTTCGAGACCAGCCATTCTTCTCCGAAGGCGATCTGGGTGCCAACGGTCATGCGCAGATCCCGTCCGGCCCCGAAGCATTGCGCAACAAGGGCGTTGCGATGCGGCATGACATGCACCTGTCCGCGGTCGGGACCGGTGGAGATGCTTCTGGGCTGCAGGTTTTCGACCCGGGGAAGATTGCGGAAATATTCCTGCGGGAACGGCCCGCCCGAAGACACGATGGGCCGCGCAAGGTCACGGTACACCGGGATCATCTGCGGTGCATAGCCAAGGGCGATTTCCGGAACGGTGCCGGTCTCCGAGTCGGGGTGCTGCTTGAAAAGGATAACGGCGGGCGTGGCATTGACCTCGTTCTTATAGATCATCCGGTTCCAGATGCTGGCCGATTGCAGGATCAGGTCCGTGAAATTCACCAATGTGTCGAGCGCCGCAGGATCGGCCGTGCTTAGCGTGGTTGGGCGGCGGTCATGGAACGCATCGATCGCCTCGTCGCCCGGATGCATGATGAGGTCCCAGATTTTCTGTCGGTCGAGCTGCGAGCGGGCGAAGGCCGGGATCAGTCTGAGGTTGAGCGGCAGCTCTCCCGCCTTGGCTGCGAGGATCAGCTCGCGGCAGCGCGGACACCAAGGGGCGACGAGCCCATAGACGGTCGCCGCCCGATCCTTCGGGCCAGCGCTGCGCCAGAGTGACATTTCGAGACCGGTCTGAAGATCTCCGAAACGGATCGGATCACAGTCGAAAAAGGCGGCGGCGCTTCTGGGCAAGGCGGCGCCTGCCAGACTGGCCAGAATGAGCGTGCGGCGGTTGATCGTCATGTTGATACCTCTTTAAACAACTGCCTTTCGGCACAGTCTCGCGCGTGACGTCCGGGCGAGAGCGAAACAATGAAGCGCTTTGGGAAGGCGGATGGGCCTTTGACCGATCGCAGCAAAAGACCTTGCCGGGTGCGATCATGGCAAGAGCACAGGTGGCGCATGCTGCAGTCATGGGGCTACTGGGTGTAGAAACCCGACCTGCGGGCGAATTGCAGCGCGTCCGTGGAGGTGAAGGCACGCACCGCCACCCAGTCTTCGCCGCCGAACGCGACCGTGCCGACGCTTGGGTAGGCGCTGTTGGCGCGGATCTGATCGACGAATGGCGCATCCGGGACCGGTGCGGCGAAATAGGGGGTGTCGGCCTCGCGCGCAAAGAAATTCTGCGCGCTGCGGCTGACCTGCGGCGCCGCGCGCAGATAGTCGCCGTAGCGCGCAGGGTCGGGGGCCGTGGCAGCCTGCGTGGCGCAGAATTCACCGATCTGATCAAGATACATCCATGCGCCCATGATCGAGACAATGGAATCATTGCCGCCATCGCGCAGCACGACCGAGGGATAGGCAAAACCCACCGGGGTGGCGCTTCCGACATTCTCTCCCAGCGTCATGGAGCCGAAATCGGGCGCCATGAGATGCCCCGTGACGAGGTTGATATGGCCGAAGAGGTCGCTCGCGCGCGGCGAAAGCGCCGGATTTCGCGCACCGGTATCGTTGTAGAACAGGCCGACCTGATCATCGGCATCGCTGAAAAAGGCGTTGACCACGGCGGGCCCGTATTGGCGAAAGCCCATGAAGACAAAGCGGTAATCGATGTCCTGCGGCGTCGCCAGAATGGTCTCGTAAAGTTGCTTGCAAAAGGGGCACCAGGGCGCGGCGATCACATAGGCCGCGCGCTTGGCGCCGCGGCGGGTGGAAAGCCAGGCCGATTTCTCCATGTTTGCGAGAATATGGCCGGGTGTGAAGGTAACACCCTGAGCGAGCGCCATGTTTGGCAAAAGCAATGACGATGCTCCCGCAAGAATGGCGGATCGACGTGTAAACATTAAATATCCCTCGCACTATACTACCCGCAAAGGGTAGCCGGGAATCTTGCCGTGGCATAATATTTTCCTGCCCTTTGCAGACCATTTCGGCGGGGATTGGCAGAGGTTGCCCGATGTGCGACAGCGCCCGGCTTGCCTGCCTGTTCACAGCTCCGGCTACCTGATCGCCCCGGCAACACATCCCTTCGCAAGCCTCGCTCACCAACGCTTGCGGCGTTGCAATGGCGGATTGACATCAAGGTAAACCGAAGGTTGACGCAACGTCATCTTTGGCGCAATCTTAGCCTGCAACCAGAATTTTGCGCGAATTCCTTTCAAACAGCTCACATGAACACGGAGGTTTTCATGGCGACGCAAGGTAATGACACCCTTTTTGGTACCGCGGGCGACGATACGATCAACGGTCTCGGCGGAGACGATCGCATCGAGGATTTTGAAGGCGGCAACGATAGTTTCATCGGTGGCACAGGACGCGACACGCTGATCGGCGGCGATGGGAACGACACGCTGCGCGGCGGCGCGGATGAGGACAACCTGCGCGGCGGGAATGGCAATGATCTGCTCGACGCATCGGGCGGCAGCGCGCAAAGCCACGATTATGGCGACTGGATCGAGCCGGGGCTGGGACAGGATACCATCCTTGGCCATGCCGGCGCTTTTGCCACCGACAACAATGGCATCAACCTCAGCTACGAGGGCCTGACCGGCACCGGCGGGCTTGTGCTGATGGTTGGAAACAACGGCTCGGGCACGGCGGTGTCGAACATTCCGGGCCTGATCAATGATATCTTCACCTATGCCGTCCGCTTCCGGGGCACCATGGACAACGATCTGATGACCGGGTCGGGCAATGATCACTGGGAAGGCTGGGAAGGCAGCGCCGGGTTTGACACGCTGCATGGCAACGGCGGCTATGACGAACTGCTCTATAATCAGGAGCATTACGCAGGCGGCACAGGCGCGGTGACGGTGAACTTTGCCACCGGTCTGGCGACGGACAGCTTTGGCGACACCGATAGCTTCAGCGGCATGGAGGCGGTGCGGGGCACCGCCTTGGGCGATCATTTCACCGGCTCTGCATCGCTGGACTATATCAGCTATCGCGGGTTGGACGGGGCGGACACCATCACCGGCTCCGCCAGTTATGACCACGCGGATTACTCGAACGATGGCAATTGGGGCGGCACGGCGGGCATCCGGGCCAACCTTGGCGCCGGAACCATCGTCGACGGATTTGGCATGACCGACCGGGTGAGCCTCATCGACGAGGTGCGCGGCACCGATGCGAACGACAGTATCAGTGCCGGAAGCTACGGCGGCGATGTGCGTTTCTGGGGCGAAGACGGCAATGACACGCTTCGGGGCGGCGCAGGCGATGACAGTCTGGAAGGCGGCGACGGCAACGACCGGATCGTCGGAAACAATGGCAATGATCGGCTAAATGGCGATGACGGCAACGACACGCTGATCGGTGGAAACGGGCGCGACCACCTGCGCGGCGGTGCGGGCAACGACCGGCTCGACGCCTCGGGTGGCAATGCCGCAAGTCAGGAGGGCGGCGATTACATCGAGCCGGGCCTTGGCAGCGACACCATCCTTGGCCACGCCGGGCTTTGGGCCACGGGAGAGGGCAATGACCTGTCGTGGCGCGACGTGGGCGGGGTCGGCGGGCTGGTGATCAGCGTCGGGGCCAATGGCACTGGCACGGCGGTTTCGGGCGCCGCGGGGGCGGTCGACGACAGCTTCAGCTATTTTCATCTGTTCTTCGGCTCGCAGGACGACGACCTCTTCAATGGCTCCGACGAAGATCGCTGGGAGGCATGGGGCGGTTTTGCCGGAAACGACACGATCCACGGCAATGGTGGCTATGACGAGTTGCTCTACGACGATGAGATCGACGACGGCGGCACTGCTGGCGTGGTGGTGAATTTCGTGACCGGGATCGCGACCGATGCTTTTGGGGGCACCGATACATTCACCGGGATCGAAGCGGTGCGCGCCACGGCAGAGGCAGACCGGCTCATCGGCTCGGCCAGCATCAACTTCATCAGCTACCGGGCGATGGAGGGGGCCGACACCATCACCGGCAGCAGCAGCTGGGACCGCGCCGATTACAACCGCGACGCATCCAGCGGTGGCAACGCGGGCATCAATGCAGATTTGGGCGCCGGAACCATCGTCGATGGCTTTGGCGACACCGACGTGGTTTCGCAGGTCGAAGAGGTGCGTGGCACCGATTACGCCGATCGCATCGTCGCGGGCAGTTTCGGCAGCTGGGTCTGGCTTGATGGCGAGGGCGGTGATGACACCATGGGCGGCGGCGCCTTCGATGACACGTTGCGCGCCGGTGATGGCGACGACCGCGCTTGGGGCAATGGTGGCGCCGACAGCCTGATGGGCAATGACGGCAGCGATACGCTGTTTGGCGATGCCGGTAACGATGTGCTCGAGGGCGATGCGGGCGACGACCATCTCGAAGGGGGCACACAGAACGACTCGCTATACGGGGGCGATGGCAATGACACCGTGCGCGGCGACAACGGGGCGGATCGCGCATGGCTGGGCGTTGGCAACGATGTCTACACCGATACCGCGCAGGCCGGGGCGAACGGAGCGGATTCCGTCTGGGGGGGCGCCGGGGCTGACAACATCCATGGCGGCGGCGGAGCGGACCTGCTTAGGGGCGAGCTGGGCAATGACACGCTGATCGGCGGCAGCGGCGAGGATACCTTGCGCGGCGGCGCCCATCGCGACCTGCTTGATGGCAACGCCCAGGGCGACCGGCTGTTCGGCGAAGGCGGCAACGACACCATCCGGGGCGAGGGTGGCAATGACTCTGCCTGGGGCGGGGCCGGGGCGGACACGCTGAACGGGGGGGCTGGCGATGACCTCATGCGCGGGCAAGGGGGGAACGACTCCCTTATCGGCGGATCGGGGGTAGATGCGCTTTACGGCGACGTTGGCGCCGACACGATCCGGGGCGGCAACGGAACCGACAGTGCATGGCTCGGCGCAGGGAACGACCTTTATTCGGATACGGGGCAGGGCGGGAGTTTCGGTCGAGACTCGGTTTGGGGCGGCTCGGGCAATGACACCATCAACGGTGGCGGCGGGGGGGACGATCTGCGCGGGCAGGCCGGCGCCGACCGGCTGATCGGCGGTGGCGGAGACGATACGCTGCATGGCGGCGAAGGTGCGGATGTTTTTGTGTTCATCGGCGGCGGCGCGGACATGATCGGCGATTTTGCGCTCGCGTTCGACGCGATCGAACTGCATGCCGGAACGTCCGATACTGACGATCTGACCTTCACCGATGAAGATGGCGGCGCGCTTCTTGCCTGGGCGGGAGGCTCCGTGCTCGTTGTCGGCCTTACGGCCACGGAATTGGCATCCGCGACGGTCGAGCTGCTTTAACGGCTTGCTGAAATTGTCCAATGGTCGGAACGGTTTCCCGGCATCAGGGTATTGTTGCGTGATCGCCATGCCTGTCGGCGCGTTTGTCGCACGCAGCTGGTTGGTTGCTTACGCGTCACGCCGTTCGCAACCGGTGCAGTCTGGCGAGGGTGCTGGCGTTCATGATTAGCATGAACCGCGCCCGGACGCGCTCAACGCCGCGATACATGGCTTGTTCCATACCGCTGGCGGTCTTTGCCCAGCCGAATGCCTCTTAGATGTCACATCCCGGCAGGTAATATGGCTGTTTCTTGAACAGCTCTGGCTTGAGTTTGTGCCAGTCCTTCATCGCGTGC
>NZ_JAUOQN010000077.1:0-15621 GCF_030547555.1 Salipiger sp. 1_MG-2023
GGTTGGTTCTCGCAACCCGACCCTACCGGGAAACCCGATGGCCACCGTAAGCTACACCACGTCTGGGGACGTCACCTCCGGCCCCGCAAGCGCCTCGCTGAAATCGCCCCTCGAGATGCCCTGCAAGTAAAGCCAGGGCAGACGCCCGTCTACCGACTTGGTCTTGCGCAGATCGGGCGCGACCAGCGACGAGCGGAACGTGATCTTGCTGCCGTCCGCATTGGACCCGTGGACCCTGCACAGGCACCGTCCCGATCCCGGTCATGACTTCGCGCTCAGGCTGAAAGCCGTGGCGCACCAGACGCTGGCGGCCTTCATCGTCCAGCAAGTGGGCATGCTCGGCAATGAACGCCAAAACGTCGGCTTGAACCGCCGCGCGCAGGAACCTATCCTTGCTCACCCCGAACCGCGGTCAGCGTCCAAGCGCCTAGGCCGGGCGAGTGCCCATCGCGCGGCCAAGATAGGCGATGAGGTCCTGAAAGCGCCCGGTCCGGCGGCCATGGCGGTACGCGAGGCAATCTGGAACTCTCTCGCTGAAAGTCGTCGTGGGACAGTGCGCCGCAACGCAGCGGAACCGCTGCATCGACAAGCGTACCTGCACGAAACGACCATGCGCTGGAAAATCCTTAAGGTGCCGGACAGAACGTTCATGCCGGCGTGAAGATCGCTGTCCGCAACCCGGGCAGATCACCTCGCTGTCAATACCCTCTGCGTCCATCGCAAGGATCGCTACGTCCACGCTGTATACCGTGGCGCAAAGCCCTTCAGGCAACAGCCAGGTGTCGAAACGTCCTGTCATGGCGCTCATCCCCTTCAGCATCCATGCCAAATGTAGGGGTTATACCGCAAAACATCACAAAATGTGCGCCAGAGCCAATTTCGCGGGCCTGTTCAAAGCTTGGGCGGCGGTAGAGCAAACGCGTGCAGAAGAGCTGAGAATTTGCCGGGAGCAGTTCCGGTTCATCGGCCCGGAGTTGCTGCTCTGCCATGTCGCCCCCTCGCTACGTGAGGGCAGAATCGTCGGGGAGCGATACAGGCATAGGCTCGGCGGGGCCGTGTGGCTGGGCTAGGCGCCTTGCGACGGGGAGCTTCTGGCTTCCAGCTGCGCGATCGCGGTGGCCGGACACTCTGTGTCGGCGAGAGCCATTTTTGAAGCCGCTCCACGATCCTGAATCCGAGCGTGTCAAAATCTGACGCCCCGGCGCGGCTACGGCGGAAAAACGTGATCCGCCTTCCATCCTGCGAGCGGATGCGGGGCGTGATGTGCCGGGCGCCGCCCATCCCCCGCCGCTTGCGGCCACATGGCGCACTGGCCCAATCCATAGCGATGCACTGGTCCAATCCACGCGGGCCATCTCTATCTATGCACTGTTTCCAGAGACCTCCCCAACCCTCTGGAGACCGCAACATTGCTGACAGCGCCCCCCTTTGCTCTTGATATCGGCCGCCTTCGGGTCAGCCGCGCTGCGTGGGTTAGCTGCCTTTGTTCTTGGGGTTTCGCCCGTGCCCGCCCACGCCTTGCCACGCGCAACAGCGATGGCGACGGGGAACGCGCCCGGGCAAGAGGACTGGTTTCCGCAACATCGACCCCTATAGCCACGAGGTGACATGGCATGAGCTACCTGAATAATATTGATCATCCCGCCCTCTCCGGTTCGCTCAACCCTCCGGTGCCCGCAGATGACATCACCAACTTCAGCCCGGGCCCGACGTCCCTGCCCAAGGCTGTCGAAGAGATGATCGCCGCCGGATTCGGCAAGCCGGGCCTGACCTCGTTGGCCCTGTCGCACCGGTCGCCCGAATTTCTCGAGATCTTCAACCACGCCGTGGCCTCGGTCAGGAAGGTGATGAATATCCCAGAAAACTATGAAGTGCTGTTCACCCACGGCGGCGGGCACGGGCAGTTCGCCGCCGTGCCGCTGAACCTGTGCCACGAGGCGTCCGATGTCGCCACCTATGTGGTCAACGGCACCTGGTCGCAACGCGGCGCCGATGAGGGCAAGCGGTACTGCCGCGTCCAGACCATCGATGCCCGTGATACGAAAACCGGAGCGTACAACAGCTTTCCAGAGCTGACCGAAGAGACCATCGATCCGGACAGCAAATATGTCTATCTGTGCTCGAATGAGACCGTGAACGGCATTGAGCTGCACAGGCTTCCGAAGCTGCCCGAAGCGCGCAAGCACATTCCGCTGGTCGTGGATGCCAGCTCCGATTTCTCGACCAAGCCGATCGACTGGATCGACAGCGGCATCGGGGTCCTTTTCGCCTGCGCCTCGAAGAACATCGGCCACCCCGGCGTGACTGTGACCGTGATCCGCAAAGACCTGCTGGGCAAGGACAAGGCCTCACCGCTGTGCCCGGGCGTCTTCAACTACACGACGAACAGCGAGGCGGGCAATCTCTGGAACACTCCGGCGACCTTCAACATCGAAGTCATCGGACACATGATGGATTGGATCGCGGCCGAGGGCGGCATCGACGAAATCGAACGCCGCTCTATCGCGAAAGCCAAGGCGATCTATGACGTCATCGACGGCTCTGAAGGCTTTTACGACTCCCCTGTCACCGACAAGACGTTCAGAAGCCGGATGAATGTTCCGTTCAGGATCGCTGGCGGCGACGAGGAGCTGACCAACCGGTTCCTGATCCAAAGCTGGGACAACGGCCTGATCGGGCTTCGGACGCTGACGCCTTTTGGGATCGGTGAATACCTGCGCGCCAGCCTCTACACCGGCGTCGCCTTGGAAGGCGCCGAGAAACTGGCTGCCTTCATGCGCGACTTTGCGCGCGAAAATAGCTGACAGGGCCGGTAGCTCACGCGAGCGGGCGGTCGTTGCAATGACACGATTGCCCGCTCATTCGGCTTTTTCTTCATAATTTTCGCGCCGGCACAGGATCTTTGACGATCCGAAGCTGCCGGGGATGCCTCCGGCGCACATTGCGGCACCGGCGAAACGCATGGCGCAGACTATGGGCAAAGCTTAGGACCCGTCATGCACTTCGAGCGCCGAGGCCACGTTCGGCGCCGTTCTGGCGAACTCCGGGAACAGCTCGTTCTTCAGTTGAATACGGAATTGCTCTGCCAGAATATCCGGGATCACGCCCAGCTCGTTCATCCGGTTGATCAGATAGATCGGGCGGGACAGCCCCGTAAATGGCAGCGGATAGATGTCCACCTTTTGGCGGAAACGGTTTGCGTCCAGTATGCTGAGCGGCGTGGCCAGCGTCCAACCGCCAGCATGTGCAACGGTGGCAATCACCGAGCGGCTGGTTTCAAAGGCAAAGCGACGCGGCACGTCGAAGCCGATCCGCTTCATGTGGGTTGCAACAAGCTGCCCCAAGGGCATTGCATCGGAAAATTGCACAAACGGCAGTTGCGACAGCGTCTCGCGCCAATCATCCGAGGGGCGGTATTTGCTGCGCGCCGTGACCAGAACAAACTGTTCGCGGTAGAGTTCCTGAATGTGGAATTTGTGGATGTCGGCGGGAATGCTCGCCGTCACCGCAATATCCGCTGCGCGCGAGATGAGCCGCGACGTAACCTCATCGGAGCGCCCCGAAAAGGTGCAGATATAGCTGTTCGCCATATGCCCTTGCAGGACCGTCGCCATCACAGGCGCGAGAGAGGCGTCCAGATCATCGATGATCGCGAAATTCAGAACCGGAAGGCTGTCGACGTTGAATTCCGCCAGCGAGGCCTCTGCCGCAGAGACCATCGCCATGATGCGATGCGCGTGCAAGCTCAGAACATTGCCGGCGGGGGTCAGCGAAATCGGCTTTTGCTTGCGATCGAACAGCTTTGAGCCAAGGCTCTGCTCCAGAATGGTGATGTTTTGCGAGACATTGGATTTGCTCATCCCCAGCACCTTGGCCGCCTCGGCAACCGAGCGCACCTCTTCCAGAGCGATGAAGACCCGCAGCCCACGCAGGGTCATGCGATCCGAATAATCGGTCCGAACGCGGGATATTTGAGGCGAATCCACCATTTTCTTCCGTCACACCTATTCTTTTTTCGTGAACGCGAAACAGGCCCATTCTAAAAATGCCCGAATTTCAGGCACCCCCGCCTGTCACGCAAAGTTCGCGTCTCGCCTCGATCTGAACAAATATACCCCATGAAAACAAGGAAAACAAAGCGAGTTTGGAGCTTTCCCTGCCGCCTTGCCACGTTCGCGTTTCATTTTTCACGCGTTCTGTTTTCCTGAACCGATCCATAGAAAATTGACCCAAATTCGGCGGAGGGCTTTAGCAGAACAAAGAGTTTCTCACATGAGGTCGACATGAAAACGCGCACGAAAGTTGTTGTTATCGGTGGCGGTATCGCTGGCTGCTCCACGCTTTACCATCTTACCCAGGAAGGTTGGACTGATGTCGTTCTTGTCGAACGCAACGAGCTGACCTCGGGCACCACTTGGCACTCTGCTGCGCAGGTGACCAATTTTGGCGCCACGCAAACCATGGTCGGGCTGAAAACCCATTCCATCGCGCTCTACAAAGAGCTGGCCGAAGACCCCGAATACCCGATCAACTACCACCACGCGGATGGTGGCATCCGCCTTGCCAACACCGAAGCGCAGATGGAAGGCTATCGCCATTTCATCAGCGTCGCCAAGGGCATGGGCGTGGATTTCGAACTGATTGACGCGGAAGAATGTGCGCGCCGTCACCCGCTTGTCTCGACCGACAACCTTCTGGGCGGCCTTTGGGATCCGCTCGATGGCGACATCGACCCCGCCCAGTTGTGTCAGGCCCTGGCCCGTCGCGCGCGTCTGGCTGGCGCCGAGGTCTACCGCAACACGCCAGTGACCGGCCTCACCCAGCACAAGGACGACACCTGGACCGTCCACACCGAAAATGGCGACATTGATTGTGACATCGTGGTCAACGCCTGTGGCTACCGCGTCAACGAAGTGGGCGCGATGATGGGCGTTCATCACCCCGTCGCCTCGATGGAGCACCAGTACTTCCTGACCGAGCCAATCAAGGCGATCGAAGAGTCCGATTTCCGCATGCCGCTGCTGCGCTGCCCGATCAGCGACTATTACTGCCGTCAGGAAAAGAACGGTCTGCTCGTGGGTTTCTACGAACAGGATTGCAAGACCTGGGGAATGGACGGCATCGACCCGAACTTCGTCAACGCGCTGTGCCCCGACGATCTGGACCGCGTGATGGATGTGCTTGAAGGCGCGTTCGAACGTATGCCGGCGCTGACCGAAGTCGGCATCCACTCGATCGTCAACGGCCCGATCACCTACACCATCGACGGCGCCCCGCTGGTGGGTCCGATCCCCGGAAAGCGCAACGCCTTTTGCATCATCGGCCTGCGCGCAGGCCTTGGCGAAGGCGGCGGTCACGGCTGGCTTCTGGCGCAACAGATCGTGCATGGCGAAGCCTGCTACGACACATGGGTCATCGACCCGCGCCGTTTCACCGGTCATGCCAATGTGGAACTGACGGCCCTCAAGGCCATCGAGGATTACCAGAACGAATTCCGCTTCCATTTCCCGCACGAGCATCGCCCTGCGGGTCGTCCGGCGAAAACCACGCCGATCACCCCCATTCTTGCCGCAGCAGGCGCGGAATTCGGTGTGGTCAACGGTTGGGAACGGATGGAATTCATCAAGCCGACACCGGATTTCCACCAGACCTACAGCTTCAAGTTCAACGAGACCTTCGACGTGGTCGCCGAAGAGGTCAAAGCCGTGCAAACGTCGGTCGGCATGACCGAGGTGAACGGGTTCAACCGCTTCGAAATCACCGGACCGGGGGCGCGGGACTGGTTGGACACCATCGTCTGTAGCCGCGTTCCGAAAAAGATCGGCAAGGTGGGCCTGACCTATCTGCTGAACGATCACGGCAACATCAAAGGCGAAGCCACGCTGGCCAACCTGTCCGAAGACAAGATCTGGTACGGCTCGGCTGCCGCCTCGGAATATCACGACATGGACTGGCTGCAAAAGCACCTGCCGAAAGACGGCTCCGTCGAGATCAAATCCCTGACCAACGATTACACGATCCTCGTGATCGCAGGGCCGAAATCCCGTGACGTGCTCTCTGCGGTCTCGCGCGGCGACTGGTCCAAGGAGGCCTTCCCGTGGCTGTCCGTGCGCGAAGCCTTCATCGGCATTGCCCCCGCCGTGGTGATGTCGGTGAGTTTCTCTGGCGAGCTGGCCTATGAGATCCATGTGCCGAACAACCAGCTTTATGCAGCCTACCTCGCGCTGCGCGGAGCGGGCGAGACATTCGGCATGAAGCTCTTCGGCAGCATGGCGGTGGAGTCCATGCGGCTTGAAAAAGGCTACCGTCACTGGAAGGCCGATCTCATCACCGAATTCAACCCGTTCGAGAGCGACCTGCCCCGCTTCGTCAAGCTCGACAAGCCCGCGTTCATCGGCAAGGACGCCCTGCTCAAGATGAAGGAAGACGGCCCGCGTCGGAGCTTCGTGTCCCTCGTGATCGATTGCACCCACGCACCGGCGCATGGCGGCGACAGCATCGTGGATGCGGATGGCAAATGCGTCGGCACGATCACCTCTGCCGGCTGGGGCTACCGGACCAGCAAGAACATCGCCATGGGCTTCGTCGACCCGGAATTCGCAGCCATCGGCACCGAGGTCTTTGTCGAGGTGATCGGCGAGTCGATTGCGGCGAAAGTGGTCGAGCCGGACCTTTACGACCCCGAATACGCACGGATCCGCGCCTAAGCGCGGATCTTCCTCCCCTCTCATAAGGATATGAATCCATGAAAATTCTCGTTCCTGTGAAACGCGTGGTCGATTACAACGTCAAGGTCCGTGTGAAAGCGGACGGCAGCAGCGTCGATCTTGCCAATGTGAAAATGTCGGTGAATCCGTTCGACGAGATCGCGATCGAAGAAGCCGTCCGCCTCAAGGAAAAGGGTGTCGCAAGCGAAGTGGTCGCGGTGTCCATCGGCGTTGCCAAGGCCGAAGAAGCCCTGCGCACCGCGCTGGCCATGGGGGCCGACCGCGCCATTCTGATCACGGCGGCAGAGGATGTTCACACCGACATCGAACCGCTGGCCGTGGCGAAACTCTTGCACAAGGTTGTCGAGGCGGAACAGCCAGGTCTTGTGATCGCCGGCAAACAGGCGATCGACAACGACATGAACGCGACGGGTCAGATGCTGGCCGCGCTTCTGGGTTGGGGGCAGGCGACCTCCGCCTCGGCACTCGAAATCGCCGAGGGAACCGCCCGCATCACCCGCGAAGTGGACGGCGGTTTGCAAGTGGTCGAGGTCAAGCTTCCGGCGATTGTGACCTGTGACCTGCGCCTCAACGAGCCGCGATACGCGTCCTTGCCGAACATCATGAAGGCCAAGAAAAAGCCACTCGATAAGAAGACACCTGCCGATTACGGCATCGATGTCTCGCCGCGCCTTGACGTGATCAAGACCGAAGAGCCCGCGATGCGCGCCGCAGGCCAGAAAGTGGGCTCGGTCAACGAGCTGGTTTCCAAACTCAAAGAAGCAGGGGTGGCCTGATGTCGGTACTTCTCGTCGCTGAAATCTCTGGCGCAACCATCGCGCTTGATACCACGGCCAAAGCTTTGGCAGCAGCAACAGCTCTGGGGCCGGTTACGGTTCTGGCTGCGGGCGAAGGTGTTGATCCCGCCCCTCTGGCCGCGCTCGAGGGCGTCGCCAAGGTGCTGCATGTCGAGGGCGCGGATTACGGTCACCAGATGCCCGAGGCCCTCACCGAGCTTCTGCGTGCACACGCGCCGGGCTTCACCCATATCGTGGCCCCCGCAACCTCTGCGGCCAAAGCTGCCTTGCCACGTCTGGCGGCGCTTCTGGACGTGATGGTGATCTCTGATGTCGTGGCCATCGAAAGCGCCGACACCTTTGTGCGTCCGATCTATGCGGGCAATGCGATCCAGACCGTACAGTCCAAGGATCCGGTCAAGGTTCTGACCATCCGCACAGCAGGGTTCGAGGCAGCTGCCGCAACGGGCTCCGCCCCCATTGAAACGCTGGAGCCGGTGGCGACAGGCGATCTCGCCGTGTGGATCGAAGACCGCGTCGTGACCTCCGACCGCCCCGAGCTGACCTCGGCGAAAGTGGTGGTCTCTGGCGGACGCGGCGTCGGCTCTGAAGCGAACTTTGCCCTGATCGAAGGTCTTGCCGATACGCTGGAGGCCGCCGTCGGCGCGTCGCGTGCAGCGGTGGACAGCGGCTTTGCGCCAAACGAGAAGCAGGTCGGTCAGACCGGGAAAGTGGTCGCCCCTGATCTTTACATCGCCTGCGGCATCTCCGGTGCCATCCAGCACCTTGCCGGGATGAAAGACAGCAAGATCATCGTCGCGATCAACAAGGACGAAGAAGCGCCGATCTTCCAGGTCGCCGACTTCGGTCTGGTGTCCGATCTGTTCGACGCTGTCCCCGAGTTGACCGAGTCGCTCAAATGACAGCGCAGCTTATCGACGGCAAGGCGTTCGCAACGGAGCTTCGCAGCTGCGTGAAAACTGCCGTCGCACAGATCAAGGCCGAGCGCGGGATCACCCCGGGCTTGGCCGTCATCCTCGTCGGCAGCGATCCGGCCTCCGAGGTCTATGTACGCTCGAAGGGCAAACAGACGGTTGAAGCCGGAATGAACTCTTACGAGTTTCGCCTGTCCGAAGACACGTCCGAAGCAGAGCTGCTGGGCCTGATCGAACGGCTCAACACCGATCCCGAGGTGCACGGGATTCTGGTGCAGCTGCCCCTACCCGCGCATCTGGACAGCAAGCTGGTGATCAACGCCATCGATCCGCACAAGGATGTCGATGGGTTCCACACCACCAATGTCGGCATGGTGGGCACCGGACAGGACGCAATCGTGCCCTGTACCCCGCGTGGCTGCATGATGATGCTGGCACAGATCTACCCTGATCTTCGCGGCAAGACGGCACTGGTGATCGGACATTCCAACATCGTTGGCAAGCCGATGGGCCGGATGCTGCTCAACGCCGACTGCACGGTCATCGTGGCGCACAAATCCTCGACCAACATTCCCGAGCTGGCGCGTATGGCCGATATCGTCGTGGTTGCCGCCGGTGTGCCCGGACTGGTGAAAGCCGATTGGATCAAGCCCGGCGCAACGGTGATCGATGTGGGGATCAATCGCGTCCCCGCCCCCGAACGTGGCGAGGGCAAGACCCGTCTTGTCGGCGATGTCTGCTTTGACGATGTGTCCAAGGTTGCAGGGGCGATCACCCCTGTGCCCGGCGGCGTTGGGCCCATGACCATCGCCTGTCTTCTGGCCAACACGCTAAGCGCCTGTTGCCATCTTCATTCCCTCCCGGAACCGACGCTTCTGGGCGTTTGACAAGGACCCCGTATCCATGACCATTTTCTGCCTCACCGTCACCTGCCCGAGTCAACGCGGCATCGTTGCGGCGATCTCTGGCAAGCTCGCCGAGCTTGGCTGCAACATCACCGACAGTTCACAATTCGACGACACGCAGACCGATCAGTTCTTCATGCGTGTGAGCTTTCGCTCCGAAACCGGCGCCGATCTGGCAAAGATCGAGGAAAGCTTTGCCCCGATCGCCGAAAAATTCGACATGACCTACGCGTTCCACGACGAGCGGGTGAAGATGAAAGTGGTCATCATGGTCTCGCGCTTCGGCCATTGCCTGAATGATCTGCTTTACCGCTGGCGCATCGGCGCGCTGCCCATCGATATCGTGGCGGTGATCTCGAACCACATGGATTATCAGAAGGTTGTCGTGAACAGCGACATTCCGTTCCATTGCATCAAGGTCACCAAGGAGAACAAGCCCCAAGCCGAAGCCGCGATCATGAAAGTGGTCGAAGACTGCGGTGCCGAGCTCATCGTTCTGGCGCGGTACATGCAAATCCTGTCGGATGAGATGTGCACAAAGATGTCGGGCCGGATCATCAACATCCACCACTCCTTCCTGCCGTCGTTCAAAGGCGCGAACCCTTACAAGCAGGCTTTCGCGCGCGGCGTGAAACTGATCGGGGCGACCTCGCATTACGTGACCGCCGATCTGGACGAAGGTCCGATCATCGAACAGGATACCGTGCGGATCACCCATGCCCAAAGCCCGGAGGACTACGTTTCCCTGGGCCGTGATGTGGAAAGCCAGGCCCTGGCCCGCGCCATTCATGCCCATGCCAATCACCGCGTGTTCCTGAATGGTAACAAGACGGTGGTGTTCCAGGCGTCGCCGGGAAGCTATTCCAGCGAGCGCATGGGGTAAGGCGCAGTCGGCCCGCCAGGGCCGACCACCGCTCTCTTGGACAAAGTTGATGTCCGCAAGGCGCCCGTAGCTTTGCAAGCGCCGCGCCAGACGGCACAGGCTCACGATCCAAACGGGGACCAATCCCCATACCCACACGAAACCAAGATCCATGCCCACCCGAGACGCCATCGGGCAGCCCGACCATTCAAACCAGACATAAAGGACCGCCAGCGTGACCGAGATAACCCGCGAAGCCATGGAGTATGATGTCGTGATCGTCGGCGCGGGTCCTTCGGGCCTGAGCGCCGCGATCCGGCTGAAACAGATCGACCCCGCAATTGAGGTCGTGGTGTTGGAAAAAGGATCCGAGGTGGGGGCGCACATCCTGTCGGGCGCGGTCCTGGACCCGGTGGGACTGACAACCCTGTTCCCCGACTGGAAAGACAAAGGCGCGCCTGTGACCACCGAGGTCCGGGAAGACAACTTCTACATGCTTGGCGCCAGCGGCAAGATCCGTCTTCCGAATTGGCCGATGCCGAAACTCATGTCGAACCACGGCAATTATATCGTCTCCATGGGCAACGTTTGCCGCTGGCTGGCCGAACAGGCTGAAGACTTGGGTGTCGAGATCTTCCCCGGCATGGCAGCCTCGGAAATCGTCTGGGACAAGGATGAAAACGGTCGCGACTATGTGGCGGGCGTTGTCGCGGGCGAGTTCGGGCGCGACGCAGACGGCTCCATCGGTGGCAACTACGAGCCGGGCATGGAATTGCGCGGCAAATACGTCTTTCTCGGCGAAGGCGTACGCGGATCGCTGTCCAAGGAGGTGATCGCGAAATTCGATCTCTCCGCCGGCAAGCAACCCCAGAAATTTGGCCTTGGCATGAAGGAAATCTGGGAAATCGACCCTGCGAAACACCGCGAGGGCACGGTGAGCCACACCATGGGCTGGCCGCTGGGCAAGAACGCTGGTGGCGGGTCCTTTATCTATCACGCGGCGAACAATCAGGTCTTTATCGGGCTTGTCACCCACCTGAACTACGAGAACCCGCATGTGTACCCGTACATGGAATTCCAGCGCCTCAAACATCACCCGATGATTGCCGAGCTTCTGGAGGGCGGCAAACGTGTGGCCTATGGCGCGCGGGCGATCTCCGAAGGCGGCTATCAGTCGCTGCCGAAGCTGACCTTTCCGGGGGGTGTGCTGCTCGGCTGCTCGGCCGGCATGGTCAACGTGCCGCGGATCAAGGGGAATCACAACGCCATGCTGTCGGGAATTGCCGCCGCCGAGGCCGCAGCCACGGCCATTGCGACGCAGCAGGTGAGCGGCGAGCTCACCGAATACGAGACCGCCATCCACGAGGGGCCGGTCGGCAGAGACCTCAGACCAGTGCGCAATGTCAAACCTCTCTGGGCCAAGCTTGGCCTGCTGGGGTCCCTGGCTCTCGGCGGGCTGGATATGTGGACCAACGCGCTGTTTGGCGTCTCGGTCTTCGGCACGCTCAAACACGGAAAAACCGACGCAGACGCCACCGGCCCCGCCGACAAGTTTCCCCGAATCGACTACCCCAAACCCGACGGGGTCTTGTCCTTTGATCGGCTGACCAACGTCGCCTTCGCGGCCACCAACCACGAAGAAAGCCAGCCTTGCCACCTCAAGCTTGCGCAGGCCGAGGTCCCGATCACAGTGAACCTGCCCAGATTCAACGAACCGGCCCAAAGGTACTGTCCTGCGGGCGTCTACGAGCTTGTCGAGAAAGACGGAAAGCACGAGTTCGTCGTCAACTTCCAGAACTGCGTCCACTGCAAGACCTGCGACATCAAGGACCCGTCGCAAAACATCACATGGACCACACCGCAAGGTGCTGACGGGCCGAACTACCCAAATATGTGAGATAAGTGGGAGGCGGGTATTCGCGACAGCATCGCGTTTTCAGCCTGAGAAGGAGCCTAATCCGTTCATCATTGCAAGGGCTTGGCTGGAGGATTTACGCGGTCCTTCGCAAGATCCGGGCGTGGCCATCCCGCCGCTCCCCATTTTGCGGCGCTCCCCAGGCGTCCAGTCCCGGCATCTGGTCGAAGGTATTCAGGGTGTATCTATCCGGCTCTGAAGTCCGGATTTTGTAGATGTATATGTAGGGCATGAGGGTCTATGTGGAGCTATTGTCAAATCTGGTGTTTGGGTGGTCCTCACGCGGCGGCCTGCTCTTGTGTTGATGGCTTGATGCCGTTGATGAAATCGACGCCTTCGATTACGTCTGCGAGATGAGCGAAGCCACGCAGCTTGCGCCAACTCTTCTCAGCGCATAGCAATGTCCCGACGGTTGGTGTCATTTCCGCCGGTTGCGCGGGCTGAGCGACGTCCGCGCGGGTCGCTTGGCGGCCACGGTTGTTCTTCGGCTAAGGTTCGGTTTGCCGACCTGACCTTTGACCGAGGAGATCAACCATGACCAAGGACAGCCTATCAGAGACCGCCGCACCGCGCGCGCTTTTGTCGGAAACGTCCGACACCCAGCGGCTTGCCGAGATGCTTGGATTTGTCGCCGACCGCCTCATGGCGCTGGATGTCGACGATCTCTGCGGCGCCGGCGCCCATGAGCGCAGCGCCGACCAAGTGACCCACCGCAACGGATACCGGTCGAGGGCGTGGGAGACGCGTGCCGGGAGGGGCGACGTGAAAATCCCCAAGCTGCGCAAGAGCACCTACTTCCCTGAGTTTCTGGAGCCGCGCAGGGCATCGGAGAAAGCGATGACGGCGCTCGAGCATTGTTCTTGAACCAATGGCGAACAAGGTCTCGCTCCAGGAGGCCTATGTCCAGGGCCTCTCGACACGCTCAGTGGACGATTTGGTCAAGGCGATGCATTGCCTGGCAGCGGTTTGACTGCAAACCGCGAGAGGGGCATGACCGGGGTATCGAAGAGCCAGGTTTCTCGGCTTTGCGGCGAGAGGGACGACAGGGCCAACGCATTCCTGGGCCGGCCTCTGGACGGGGAATGGCCGTACCTGTGGCGCGATGCCACCTACATTAAAGTCCGCCGCAGCGGCGTTCGGGGCTGCCCTCGAACCGGTGGCGGGCAAGCCCCTCACCGTCAGCGTCGCGGCCATAGTGGCCGTGGCGGTCAACCTGCCCTCCCGGCAGATTTGCCTTGCAAATCGCCTGCCGGGGAACAGACGGCCGCCGCGAGGTTCTCGGCATCGCCGTCCAGCCCAGCGAGGCCGAGGTCTTCTGGGACGGGTTCCTGCGCTCTCTGGCCGACCGCGGCCTGCGCGGCACCCGCCTGATCATCGCCCCCTCTCATGGTTTACAAGCAAACCACTGCCGGGCAGTGGACGACCACAAGGGCCTGAAGGCCGCCGCTGCCAAGGTGCTCGGCGCGACCGTCCAACGCCGCCACGTGCATTTCATGCGCAACGCACTCGCCTGCGTGGGCAAAAAGGACCGCCCGATCCACTGGCCAACAGGCGAATGGTTGCATTCGCCGAGAGGCGTCACCGCGGCGCTCCGAACCGCTTTCGACCAGGACAGGCTCGCGACATCGAAAGACCACTGGGCCAAGCCCCCTCTCGTCGATGCAGGCATCGCCTGCCGGGCAACGGATCGAAGCCTTCGAACCGCGTCATTCCAAGCTTGCGGAGCGAATGCGCCGCGCCGAGGAGGATGTCTTGGCATCCGGCAAGGGGCGCGCGACCACCATCGCCGCGAACTCCACGTCGTCCCCAGGAGCGGGCAGCACCAGCTTGCCCCGTCGAGCCAGGGTTCGCCACGCTGACAGGTGGTTTGCCTTGACTCCGTGCCGCCGCGCAACAGCAGCAACCGTCGCACCGGGCCGCAACGTCTCCGCCACGATCCGCGCCTTCACTGCGTCAGGCCATTTGCGATTGCGCCGACGGCCTCCATCCTCCGTGAGACCCTCCAGCGTAGCATCCATGGAGAAGCTCCTTCCTGATCCACTCCGTAAGAGCCAATCTCAGATCAGGAAGCCGCGCGGTAGGTGGGGGCAGAACACCGGTTACGGTGGATTTGGTTCGGTTGCTGTTCTTGGCTTGTTCGGTCAGCGGCTTTCCGCGCTGGCCCTTGCGATGGATGTGGTTTCTCAGCCGGCGGGCGCGCAGCTTTGCCTCCATCTCTTCCGACCGGTAGGCCGCATCTGCCCAAACGCCGGAGCCCGTGTTGCACTGCATCAGTAGGTGATCCACCGCTTGGCTATCATGCACGGCGGCATCGGTGACGTGGTAGCGCCGCACCAGTTTGTGCATTCGGCCTGCGTTCACGTGGTTCTTGTAGCCGTAGTGGCTCTGGCCGTGCGTCTTCGACCAGCGGGCATCCAAGTCTTTCTGGCATCGCTTGGCGGGTTTGTTTTCCCAATCCTCGGGCATCTCGCCCTTCTTGATGGTCGCGTTCTCGTCGCGCGTGTTGTGGTTGCGCGGCACCGGAACAATCGAAGCGTCCAGGATCTGCCCGCCGCGGGCGATATGGCCCTGCCGCGCCAGATGCCCGTCGAACTGGCGAAACAGCGTCTCCACCTGCCCCGCCTGCGACAAGGCATCGCGATACAGCCACACTGTCTTGGCGTCCGGAACGCGGTCCGCCAGCCCCAGTCCAAGGAACCGCATGAACGACAGCCGATCCCGCACCTGATACTCGATCTGATCGTCGGAAAGGTTGAAAAGCGCGCTCAGCACCAGCGTCTTGAACATCAGCAACGTCCATCGGCTTGCGCCCCGCGCGGGACTTGCGATCCGCAGCCGGCTTTCGCCAAACCCGTTCAAGGACCGGGCGAAATTCCTCCCAAGGCACCACGGCATCAATCTCGACCAGCGGGTCTCTCTTGGCGTCCAGTTGGCATTGATGATGTGACCGCCCCCCGACAGCATCAACGTGCCAAGGTGGGTCTGGAACGATCCACAAAGGAGAGCGGTCATGTCGGAGATTATCACGGTCGGGCTCGATCTGGCGAAGAATGTCTTTCAGGTGCATGGGGCTGATGGCTCGGGCCAGCCTGTCTTGCGCAAGAAGCTGCGGCGCGCCCAAGTGCTTGAGTTTTTCGGTCAGCTGCCGTCCTGCGTTGTGGCGATGGAAGCCTGTGGCGGCGCGCATTTCTGGGGCCGCGAGATCGGCAAGTTTGGCCACGATGTGCGGCTGATCCCGCCCGCCTACGTCAAGCCGTTCGTCAAGCGGCAGAAGAATGATGCGGCCGATGCCGAGGCAATCTGCGAGGCCGCGCTGCGTCCGACCATGCGCTTCGTGCCGGTGAAGAGCGAGGCGGTCCAGGGGGCGGCGATGGTCTTCCGGGTGCGCGAATTGCTGATCCGGCAGCGCACTCAGACGATCAACGGGTAGTGCCCCGAGAGGTGGTGTAAGAGCGCCGACCTTCGGAGAGGTCCAAGGCTGATCAGGTCGCCACGGCGGA
>NZ_JAUOQN010000078.1:0-14218 GCF_030547555.1 Salipiger sp. 1_MG-2023
TCGAAGAGATCGACGGCGGTGCGGGCTATGACCGTATCATCGCCACCTCGGGTGACGATACGCTGGATTTCTCCGGCTATACGATGACTGGCGTCGAACGGATCGAAGGCGGGGATGGCGACGATTCGATGATTGGCAGTGCCGGCGCGGATGTCCTGGACGGCGGCGACGGCATCGACACCCTTCAGGGTGGGGCCGGAGATGACACGCTGTATGGGGAGACCGGAAACGACAGCCTCGACGGCGGCGACCATTCCGACACATTCGTGGTCGAGAACAGTTTCGGCGCCGACACGGTGACCGGCGGCGAGGGTGGCGTCGATTACGACACCATTCATCTAAACGCCGTCAGCTATAGCGTCACGGCCACCTATACTGCCGATTCGGCCGGGTTTATCACGGATGGCACCAATACCGTCACCTTTACAGAGACCGAACATCTGGTCCTCACAAATTACGCCGATCTGGTGGATGCCAGCGCCGACAGCATTGGCGCCGACATCGATGCCATGGGCGGCGCGGATTCGGTGCTGGGCGGCGCTGGCGGCGACACGGTCGATGGCGGAGAGGGGTCCGACACTATTCATGGCGGCCTCGGCCAGGACAGCCTGACCGGTGGGGGTGGTGACGACACGGTCCTTGGCCAGGACGACGGCGACAACATCCAGATGCGCGGCGGCGATGGCAACGACATCATCGTCGGCGGGGAAACCGGGGTGGGCGATGACACATTGGCGTTCGAAAACGCCGGCGGGTCCAGCGGCGCCGATGTTCTGTTCACCGGCGACGAGGCCGGCACGGGGAGCTTTTTCGGCAGCAGCGGCAGCGCGTCCTTCACCGAGATCGAGGTTGTACAGGGCACCGCTGGCGCCGACCGGCTCGACGCCACTGCGACCACCGCTGGCACTACTCTTTTTGGCGGCGCAGGCGACGACACGCTGATCGGCGGCACCGGCAACGATCTGCTCGAAGGTGGCGAGGGGGGTGATACCTTCATCGTCCTCGACGGTTTCAGCAGCGATACCATTCGCGGCGGCAACGGGCGCAACACCATCGACATGAACGCGCTGAGCGCGGCGGTCACGGTGACGTTTACCGGGGATGCCGCCGGGACCATCACCGACGGCACCAGCACGCTGACCTTTGAGGCCATCGAGTACCTGATCCTGTCAGAAGGTGCCGACCTTGTCGACGCGACCCTCGACAACCTCGGCACCGAGATTGACGCGATGGGCGGAGCCGACTCGGTGCTGGGCGGCGGCGCTGCGGATACAGTCAGAGGTGGGGAAGGCAACGACACCATCGACGGTGCGGCAGGTGACGACAGCCTGGCCGGGGATGGCGGAGACGACAGCCTGTCGGGCGGTGACGGGAACGATACGCTGACCGGCGGAGCCGGCCGCGACACCATCCTCGGGGGCAACGGAAATGATTCCATCGATGGCGGCGATGACGCCGATTCCATCGACGGCGGCGTTGGCAACGATACGCTGCTCGGCGGGGCGGGCAATGACACCCTTCTCGGCGGCATCGGCAATGATCTCATCGGCGGCGGCGAGGACGCCGATTCCCTCGAGGGGGGCGATGGTGCCGACACACTTGCCGGTGGCGCCGGGGCCGATACTCTGCTGGGTGGCACAGGCGACGACAGCCTGCTGGGCGGCACAGGCGGCGATCTCCTTGCCGGTGGCGACGGGGCCGACACCATCGTTCAGGAGGACGGGTTCGGCGCCGATACCATCACCGGCGGCGAAGGCGGCGCCGACGCCGACCTGATCAACCTCAGGGCGCTCAGCGCCGGTGCCACGGTCGTCTTCTCTGGCGATGAGGCGGGCACGATCACTGACGGCACAAGCGCCGCCAGTTTCGTCGAAACCGAACGGCTGTGGCTGACCGAACAGGCCGATTTCCTTTATGCTTCAGCCGACAGCACTGGAACCTCGGTCGCGGCAGGCGGCGGCGCCGACACGCTGACCGGTGGCGCGGGCAACGACCTTCTGGAAGGAGAAGACGGCAGCGACAGCCTGCTGGGCGGCGCAGGGGCCGACACGCTGTCCGGCGGCGCGGGCGATGACACGCTGACCGGTGGTGCTGGCAACGACATTCTGGATGGCGGCACCGGCGCCGACACGTTCATCGTCCAGAATGGCTTCGGGACCGACACCATTCACGGTGGGGATGAGCGCGACACCATAGATCTGAGCGCGCTGAACGTGCCTGTCACGGTGACCTTCACCGGAGATGCCTCTGGAACCATCACCGATGGCACAAGCACCCTGACCTTCGACGGCATCGAATATCTGATCCTGACGGACTGGGCCGATCTTGTCGACGCCACCGCCGACAGCCTCGGCATCGAGATCGACGCCTTGGGCGGCGATGACTCGGTGCTTGGTGGCAGCGGCGCCGATACCGTCAGAGCCGGGGATGGAAACGACACCGTCGACGGCGCGGCGGGAGACGACAGCCTATCAGGAAATCTCGGCAACGACAGCCTGTCGGGTGGGGACGGTGACGATACACTGGACGGCGGATCTGGCCTCGACACCATACTCGGCGGCACTGGGACCGATTCCATTGATGGTGGCGATGGCAATGATTCCATCGATGGCGGCGCGGGCAACGACACCATCGCCGGGGGCGACGGCGATGATTATATCGACGGCGGCGCTGGCGACGACTACCTGACCACGGGTCTGGGGCAGGACACGCTGATCGGCGGCGAGGGAAATGATACGCTGATGAACTCGGCTGGCGATGACAGCCTTGTCGGTGGCGCGGGGGATGACAGCCTCGTGGCCTCTGGCGGCAACGACACGCTCGAAGGCGGCGCTGGCAACGACACGCTGGAAGGCGGCGTTGACCATGACAGCCTGAGCGGCGGTGACGGCAACGATGTGTTTGTCTACGGCGCCGGTGACGGCAACGACACGATCACCGATTTCAATTACGGCAATACCGGCGCCCTGAATGACGGGGATAGCACCAACAACGATTTCATTGACCTGTCGGGCTTTTATGACAACCCCAGCCAGTTGCGCGCCGATCAGTCAGACGATGGCATTCTCAACCAATCGAACACGCTGGACGATCGGGGCAACGCCGTCGATTACACGGACAATACCCAGTTCGGGACCGGGTCTCTTACCATGCACGGGGCGACTGCTTCGAGCTATTCGGCCGACAATACCGGTGTGGTCTGTTTCACCTCGGGCACCGCCATCCTGACGCCTGCTGGCAACGTGGCAATCGACGATCTGCGCGTGGGGAGCCTTGTCTGCACGCTCGACAATGGGCCACAGCGCATTGTCTGGATCGGGCGCAGGGAGGTTTCGCATGATGAACTCATATCCCGTCCGGAATTGCTTCCGGTACTGATCCGGCGCGGGACGCTGGGGGCAGAGCGCGACCTGCTCGTGTCGCGCCAGCACGGGGTTCTGATCGGGCAGGACAGCTTTGCCCGCTCGATCCATCTGGCAGAGACCATGAAAGGCGTTCGGATTGCCCGTGGAAAGCGAACCGTGACCTATATCCACCTGATGTTCGAGAAACATCAGGTCATCTTTTCCGAGGGCCTTGCAGCCGAAAGCTTCTTCCCGGGCAGGATGTCACTCCAGATGATGCCCAACCCAGAGCAGACTGAATTCCGCAGGCTCTTCCCGGTTTTCGCCACCGCAATAAATACGGACAACGAAGCGCCGACATACCCTGTCGCACTGGCGCGCCCGTTCCTTCCAAGAAAATCGCTCGCGGGCACGATCCCGCCTGAACTGCGCCCTGCCGGGGTCTCGCCATGAGATCAAATCTGCAAATCGGATTCGGGATCTTCGTCTGATCGAAGCGCGCCGCCGCCAATGTCCACGACTTGCTTAAGCGCCCGGCGCGCTTGCAACCATGTTTGATGCCCAGCAGCCAGGGCAGCCTGCCCTGCCCGGCAAGTCAATGCGCCGAAATCCCAAAAAACGCGTCAGGCGCGCCCAAGGAGGCTCGGATTGCGGCGCGCGTCGACTCGATTGTCGTAGATCTCCTCGAACAGCTCGGCGGCTCCTGCAACCGGTGGCGTATGCAGGGCAGGCCCACCCCTGTGGAGCAGCCGTCAGCCTTGGTGCAGCCTCGGAACCGGCCAACTGCGAGGATCGCCATGATCGCAGACATGACAGCGGGCGCCCCCA
This sequence comes from Salipiger sp. 1_MG-2023, assembly GCF_030547555.1. NCBI lineage: Bacteria > Pseudomonadati > Pseudomonadota > Alphaproteobacteria > Rhodobacterales > Roseobacteraceae > Salipiger > Salipiger sp. 1_MG-2023. The sequence goes on from NZ_JAUOQN010000078.1 coordinate 4,173, forward strand.
ACGTTGACCGTACAAAAAATGAATTTCAGCCACCATTGTCCGCCCCGATATCATTTTTTGTCCGGCGCTAAATGAGAGCGAAGCGCCTATAATACCGCCCCAAGAAACCGCGTCCCGACTGAGCCTGCCTGGGCTGAACTGGGAGCGATTGAGCGCATATCTGGACATCGGCGGGCGGGTTCTGGACCCGAACGTCGCGCCGCGCAGGTTTTCCGCTGGCTACGGCAACATGAACGTCCTTCTCGGTGTCGACGGTCATTTTGTGGTGCTGAGGCGACCCTCGGCGGGTCCGGTGCCTCTGGGTGCGAATGATATGGCGCGCGAATTGGGTATTCTGTCGCGCCGTAATGCCCACCCTGCCCCTTGTGCCCCAAGCCCAGCTGTTCTGCGACAACCCCGAGGTGATCGGAGCACGGTTTTTCCTGATGGAATACCGCCCCGGCCTTGTGGCCGGAGAGGAAATTACGCCCGACACTACCAATGAACGGGCCGGGTTCGATCGGGCAGTTTCTGGGCGGCAGGATAATGGATGTTCTGGCAAAGCTGCTCGGCGTCGATGCGCAGGCCTCCGGTCTTGGCGAGCTTGGGCGGCCCAAGGCGTTTGCCCTGCGCGCCCAGCGCGGCTGGGCCAAGCGTGCCACCGTGAGTTGGGAGCAATCGCCCCCTGCCGAACTTGGCACGCTGCTGTCGTGGCTCGACAACCACCAGCCGGTGGCGGCAAACCCGTCGACCCAGTTCCGCGATGACTTCAAGTTCGACAACATCATCCTTGATCCGGACACGCTGGAGCCTCCCACCCTGATCGACTGGGATATGCACGCTGGGCGAGCCGCTCTACGATCTCGCCGCCCTGCTCAGCTACCGGACCGAGGCGGCGGACCCCAAGGCCAAGCACCTGCTGTGCCAGATGCCCACCGCCCGGCACGGCTTTCCCACGCGCGAGGCGGCAGCAGCGCTCTATGCCAAGGTCAGCGGACGGGATTTGCAGGGCCTCAAGTTCTTTCGCATGCTGGCAACGCTGCGTCTCGCCGTGGTGTTCGAGCAGCTTTACCGCCGCTCCGAGACCGCAGGCACCGACGACCCCGGATTTGCCGAGCTCGACGATCTTGCCCGCGGACTCCTGCGCTTTGGCATGGACGTCGCCAATGGCCGCCACGTCTGACATACATTGTACCATGATCGCCTTTGATCCGCTTCCGAACAAGATGCGTTGCACCAGCGTATCGAGACCTTTGTCATGGCGTATGATTGCACCTTATGAGAAAGACCTACGCAACACCCCGCACGGCCCGACCGAGGATTTGCGCATCGAACTCACTGGTCTGGCGCGCGACGCCGGGCTGTTTGCTCCGCAAGTGCCCGAACGGTGGGGCGGCATAGGGCTGGATCATGTCAACATGGCAATCGGCTGCAAGGCTTGCGGGCTGTCGCCGCTTGGCCCCATCGCGATGCATTGCGCCGCGCCCGATGAGGGCAACATGAACCTGTTCGACAAGGTGGCAAGCGAGGCGCAAAAGCAGCGTTGGCTCAAGCCCTTCGCCGCCGGTGATTTCCGCTCCTGTGTCTCGATGACCGAACCTTTGAGCGCGGGGTCGCACCCATCAAAGATGAAGACCACGGCACGCTATGATGGCGATGAGTTTGTCGTCAACGGGGGCAAATGGCTGATCACCGGGGCCAAGGGCGCGGGCTTTACCACCATCTTCTGCGATGTCGAACCCGACGGCGACAAGCCCGGCGGGCCGACCTGCTGATCTCGGACATGGACGCACCGGTTCACCTATGCCGACATGCTGATCGGGCCAACCGCCTTGCCAATTACCTGACCGGCAAAGGTGCGCGCAAAGGCGACCGCGTGCTGATCAGGCTGCCGCGCGTGCCCGAATGGCAGATCGCCATGGTCGGCTGCAACAAGATCGGCGCGACCCCGATCGCCTGCGTCACCATGCTGACCAAAAGAGATGTGAGCTACCGGCTGGAACATTCCCGGCGCCGTGGCGGTGGTGACGACGGCGCACGAGATCGGCAAGATCACCGGCGACGTCAAGGTCCGGCTCAGCGCCGGCGCGGCGCCGGGATGGGATGACGTCACGCCCGCAGCCGGCAGACATCGGCGATCACCGCCCGTTTCGATGCAGGGGATGCGGGCCGCGAAGCGTATCGGATTGCCCTGCCCTTTGGCGCGTGCGCGATTTTGCCCGCAGGCGGACAACCGGCTGCGGGCTTTACGCCGCGCTTGGCATCGGGCGGCACAAAAAACACAGGATGCGCGCCCAGCACAGGCGCAATTTCACCTTCTTTGACGCGTCCGTCGAGCTGATCTTTTCCATCGAGTGCGACCTGCCGGTGGGGGCATGGGTCGATTGCGGCATGATCCTGCAAAACATCATGTTCACGACGCGGGGCTCTGGCTTTGAACTCTGCCCGCAACAGGCCTTTGCCCCCTATCATGAAACGATCCGCGACCCGCTTGACCTGCCCGACAACCGCATGGTGATTTGCGCTATGGCCATGACGGAGACGTCCGACCCGGCGAACCGGTTCCACAACGAGCGCGAACCGCAGGATCAGTTCGCGACCTTCCACAATTGAAAGCGCCCGGCGCAGGGCCGGACATAGATCATTCAAAGCCTTCGCCGTTGAGCCCCCCACCTCGGGCGCAAGGCGCAGCGGGGCGGTATCGTAAGCCCTGAACTTGATCGGCAGGCACAGTAGCCGCTGTGGCCGCGTCAGGCTGATGCCTTTTGCGAGCTGCACATCACGGCAGAGCTGATCCCAATAGCATCCACATACGCGATCGAGGTAGTCAGTGAGCCGCCATCCGAGTTTTCATACAGCGCATGGCCCGGATCGCGTTACGGCAAGGCCTCGTATTCGGTTTCATGGCTAGCGATGAAAGAGGTCTGAAGCGTCAGAACCGCATCGCTCATGGCGATGTCGATATAGGTCCCTGTCCCGGTTTTGTCGCCCGCCACGAGGGCCGAAAGGATACCAGCGGCAGTGTAAAGCGCCGACATCGTATCGCCAAGCAGCGCGGCGGAGGGCGCGCCATCGACCGTGCCGTAGATCCGCTCGCCCAGCGCGCCTCCAAGGTTCTGAAAGGTCACATCATGCGCCGGGCGTCTCCTGTCGGGGCCGGTCTGGCTTTAATCCGAGACCGAGGCGTAGATCAGGCCCGGGCCGGCAGTTTGGCCGGTTCGGCGCAGCCCTGATCGGTTTCCCAGAAAGCATCGTTGATCGAGGTGCGGATATAGCCCGGGTACGGCGCATTGACCCGAATGCCATGTTTCGCCCATTCCAGCACGTGGCCCGCTTTTAAGTGCAGGATCATCGCTTTTGAGATGGTGTACAGCGACACACCCTTTGGCAACGCTGGCCGAAAGCATCGACGAGATGTTGACGATACAGCTCTGCGTCTCTGCCTCGATCCAACGTGCGGCGCAAAGCTGCGACAGCCGCCATGACGCGCGCACATTCACCGGCATGGTCTGCTCGAAATCATCAAGCGTCGCCTTGTTGGCGCGGGCAGTCAAGCTGAGCTCGGCGTTGTTGATCAGGATGGCAGGCACGCCCATGCGCTCGGCCACGGCGTCGATCCAATTGTCCGGTGCGGCCGGGTCGACCGCGTCGAAGGAGAACACCATCGCCCTGCCCCCCTGCTTTCGACCTCGGCCACCAGATCGGTCAACTTGTCGACACTGCGCGCCGCCACGGAAACGGCGGCCCTTTGCGCGGCCCGTCAGGGCGAATTCATACCCCAGACCGGATGAGGCTCCGGTGACCAGTGCGATCGTGTTCTCAAGCGTCCTCACACCCTTATGCCGACAGTAACTATTTCGATCAGTTAAAAAGCCACTTACTGTCCGACAATACAGGAGTCGCGATTTCAGGCGGCCTGACCGAAAAATCGCTTCTGCATGGCATCCCTGGCGCCAGGAATCCGCGTGAGCTCGATGAACCGGCGGATCTCCAGACGCAGCGCCGGTTCGATCGGCATCTGCAACCCGTGATAGACAGCCTTGGCGATCAACCTCTGTTCAGGCCACTTGGCAGCACCGTTGCGTGTGAGCCGCGCATTCAAGCCGTGGAGAAACCGCTCAAAACCCGCTGCCGGCCGGGCTCACGAAAGCCGCGCGCCATCCATGGCTGTTGCGCGTCCGCGTTGGCAAGCAGCCAGTCGGTTGCCGTGCGGTGCAAGACCTCTGCGGGAACCATCCCGGTCAGCAGCCCCAATGCCTTAGCCCTCACCCCGTCATAGGTCGCGCCGTCGAGCAGACCCGCGATGCCCTCTTGCCACGGGGGCCGCTCGCACTATCCGCTGGATGCCGCCAAAGCCCGGCCATCAAGATCGGCCTGCTAGAGGCAGGTCTTGGCCTGATGGCCGAATCGTTTGCGACAAAGCGCGCATGGGCGGCCAGCGCCATCTCGAAGCCGCCGCCAAGGCAATGGCCGTTGATCGCCGCCGCGACCGGCTTTCCGCAGTTCTCTAGCGCCCAAAAGCTGAGCATGGCACCGGCCATGACGGACCAGGGCTGCTCTGCCGACAGGTCGAAAACCCACCGACCATCTTCAGATCGGCCCCGGCATGTTGCAATCCCTGACCGAAACGATGCTGCGGGCAAAGCGGCCTTCGTCTCACGCGCGCCCGGCAGGTTTCTGCCTTTCCACGGCCAGCGCATCCACATCATCGCGGGTTTATCCGCGCAAGCTTGCGATCAGATCGGCCGGGATCCCCTGCAGCACCGATTTGCGCGCGATGGCGATGCCGCGATCGGCCAGCACCGGCACACGGCGCATCATTTCGACGCTACCCGCCACCACCAGCCCGGCTTCGCCGCTGGCGATTTTGCCTGCCGCGTTGGCGCAAGCCTCGAGCCTCAAGGCGCAAATGCGTTTGACCTGCACCCCCGGCACGGTCTCGACGTAACCTGCTTTCAGAACTTCGGTGCGGGCGATGCCGCTGCCCTGATCGACCACCGGGTCGACGCAGCCCAACACCACCTCCCCACCGCCGACGTATCGAGGTTTGCGCGCTCTTTCAGCGCCCTGAGCGGCGTGGCGGCCAGCGCCACCGGGCTCAGCTCGCCCAAGGTTCCGACAGAAGCCTCGCCCCGTCCGCGCGGTGTGCGCACCGCGTCGAAGATCTGTACGTCGCTCATGCCAGCCCGCTATTTCGCCGTCAGGCACAGCGCACCATCAAAGCGGATGACCTCGCCGTTCAGCGTCGGATTGGCAAAAATCGCCGCCATTAGATAGGCAAATTCCAAGGCTTTCCTAAGCCAGGGCGGGGTCGGGAGAGGTGACACCGGCCTCGACCAGCACCACCTTGTCGCCCACCGGCGTGCCTTCGATAATGCCATCAATCCCGCATGACAGACCTGACCGCCCCCGTCCCTCCCGTGTTCATTGATGAGGCGTTTCACTGCGCGCGACGGGCTGGGCTGGATGGCCCGGGAATTGCCTTGGCAATCAGCGAAAGCGCCACGGCCCCATGACCTTGCAGCGCCATGGTCAGCTCTGGATTGCGCTGGCGCAGGACATGGGCGACGAATTGCTCGGCATGACGGGCCATACGATGCGCCCGGGCGGCTTTGCGCTGTTGTGCCATGCGATCCTTGGCGCGGCGGTGCATCCCACTGTTGCAGGCCGACTTTCGCTGCAGCGCCCTTGGCAGGGCCGTCGCCTATTCCTGTTTTTTCGGCACGCCAGCGCAGTTCGACGCCGCCGAGACACGGGTGTTGATCGGTGCCGAGTACCTCTCGCTGCCAGTCAACCGCACCGAGGCTGCGTTGAAACGGTATCTGAAGGACGCTGGCGGTCATTCCGGCCGCGGACTGGCCCGATTTCGACAGCCTCGCGGCGCGGTTGACCATGCCGCCCAGCACCCTACGCCGCCAGCTTAAGGATCAGGGCACCAGCTTTCGCGATCTGAAAGCCGAGCTGCGCCAGATACGCGCAAAACAGCTTTTGACCACCGGGAGCCTGTCTGTTGCCGAGGTCGCAGGCCAGTTGGGCGATGCCGAGCCAAGCGACTTTTCCCGTGCCTTCCAAGGCTGGACCGGCACCTCGCCCGCACGAAATCAGGAGCACCATTGGCAGCGGTGATTCTATGTCCGACACAAAACCGGACGCGCGGGGTATCCCTCGTATTTCCACCGGCTGGATGCATCCTGAACGGGATTTCGACCGTTGCGAGAATGCCCCGATGGTACTGAACCTCAATTCCAATGACGAGCTGACGCTCTTCCGTCAGCTGGCGTTGGCGTTGCAGCAGAAAATCCTGTCTGGCGAATTGCAGCCCGGCGCACGCATGCCTGCAAAAACCGCACTGACGAGCGCCAATGGCAATTACCGCTCGACCGTCCGAGAAGCGATCCGCTCGCTCGAGCAGCAAGAGCTGCTGTATCGTGAAGACCGCAAGCGCAAGCTGTTCGTCTCGCGCCCCAATACCGAGGCATTGTCGCGCCGGCTGGTGACGCCGATGGTGATGAACGGCGCGACCTTCGAGGAGATTTTGGAAGCCATCCGCGCGCTGGCCCCGGTGGCTGCCGAGGCCGCGGCGCAAAGGCGCGATCTGGACGATCGGAAGGCTTTGGAGGACAATATCGCCCGGACAATGGCGGCGATGGATGACCCGTACGAACTGGCGAGCCTCGACATCACCGGCCCAGCGAACTTCCCGGCCCCGTTGGGTGATTGACCCGGATCAGGCGGCGCGATTCAGAATTTCCAGAATATCCCCCGCGCCATTGATCGGGCGCGGGTTCATTGGCACCCATGGAGTCGCCAGCGCGGCCTGTGCGATCACGCCGAAGTTGTCGGGCAAAAATGCCGGTAGCGATCAGACCGCGCGGCAGGCGCAGCAAGCGCGGGCGCCGCTCCGCAGAGCCGGTCGATCTCCTGCGGCTGTGCAATGCCATTGGCCAGACACAGCGCCACCGCCAATGGCCACGATCAGATCGGCCCGCGCCTGCCGTGCCAGTTCGGTTGCCGCGATCACATCGCCGCGCGGCACATGCGCGCCCATCTTGTAAAAGACCGCCGCACAGCGAGTCCTCAGCGCTTGGGGCAGCTTGTAGACTTCAGGACGATGAGCGCGCGGGGCGCATTCAGCTGTTCGACCTCGCAGGCCAAGGCCTCTGCGGCCGGTTCATCGTGAACGACGGCCTACTTCGTGGTGAAAATGACTCGTGCCATATCTGCTTTCGGCTGAATTGAAATATGTGGCCGCGTAACTTTGGGGAGAACAGCCGCGCCGCCTGTCGGGCGCTCTGTCGACGGCGATCACGTCGCCGAACAATGCCCAGTTTGCGCCTTCGAGTTTCATCAACGACGTCGCTTTGATCGGCGCGAAATCCTTTGGCCCGGTGGTCACCGGGAAGCCGCATCGGCGCCTCGAACCCGGTAAGGTTTCAACAGCATTGGAAAGACCCGGCGCAAGCCCTGACGGCAACAGGCTCTCGGGCAACGCCCAGAGCGCGCCTGCCCGCGCAGCCCCCTTCGCGTCCAAACAGCGCGCCAGATACAAGACGGGCGCCACCGAAGTGGCGCCCGCTCAGGATCAGAACCGCATGGTCGCAGAGACGGTAAAGGTCCGGCCCGGTTCGTAGAGCGGAATGACCGACCCGGTGTAATCCAGCCCGTCCGAGCTGCGGCTGGCGTATTGCTCGTCAAAGACGTTCTTGATGTCCATCCGCAGTTCCAGCCCGTTCAACGCGGCAGGCTGGTAGGTGGTGTACAGGTTCAGAACCTCGTAGGCGGGCAGATCAGTGTCGGTGGAATCGTTTTCAAACGCGATCTCGGCAGTGCCGCCAACGCGCCAGTTGTCGCGGATGTCATACCCCGCTTCCAGCCCCATGATGCTGCCAACCGGACGCCCCAGATAATAGGACGTGCCAGAGATGGTATCATCATCCAGCGTGACGTTGGCATGGGTGTAGTTCACCTTGGCAAAGCCGCGATCCCAGTTGTAGGCGAGCGAGCCATCAAAGCCGCGGGTCGTCACGTCGGCCTGCGCGCCGCGATCCCCGCCCGAGGGCAGCACCGCGTTGACGTTGTTGATCTCGGTGTGGAACAGCGCGCCGCTGATCGCCCAAGGTCCGCTGTTCCAGCGCAGACCGATCCGGGCCGAGTTCGACCGCGAGGCGCCGAAGTCGTCATAGGTCCAGTCGCTGCCGTAGTTCACCAGCGCCGCTTCGCCCAGTGCAAAGCCGCCAAAGGTCGTGGCAAGCCCCGCGTTCAGGGTCAGCGTATCGGTCAGTACGTAATCCAGCGCGGCGTTGCCGCTGAAGCCGCCCTCTTCGAAATCGCTGCCATCCGCACCTTCAAACCATTGGTAGTCGTAGCGCAGACCGTAAGATACCGACAGGCGGTCGTTCAGATCCTGCCGTGCCTGAGCGTACAATCCGACGTTCTGGTGGCTCTCTGCCCCCGAGGTGCCTTCGGTGGCGACGGCGCTTTCATCGAACGCGTCGATCCCGGCGGTCAGGGTGCCGTTGGCCAGATGGAATTCGTTTTCGACATTGCCCGACAGGCTGTAGTTGACGCCGGACACCGCGCCCACGTCGACCTCTTGTTCGTTATAGGTCAGCTGTGCGCTGGGGGCGAACCAGCCTTGCGGGTTCTCGTCGGTGTAGGACAGCGTGTACGAGCTGCGGCGCGCGTAGCCGTCGATGATCGTGGTGGGGCGCGAGGCCGATACCAGACCGCCGAAATCGGAGCGGATGAAGCCGCCTTGCGAGGCGCGCCCGCCGGTGTCTTCGGTTTCGGAGGCGGCGAAGGTCAGACGCTTGCCGCTTTTCGTGGTGTAACCCAGCTTAAGCATGTAGCTGGTCAGATCGGCTTCGGTGCCCTCAACCTCGTCGCCATCGCCGTCTTCGTAATCGTCGCCGGTCTGCCTACTGGCCGACAGCAGCCATTCAAACCCGCCCTGCTGGCCGTAAAGCGCCATATTGCGGCGTACGCCGGTGCCGTTGTCGCCGGTGGTGACGCCGATCATGCCGCCGAAGGGGTCATCAAGATCCAGCAGATCGCGCGCATCCTTGGTGGTGTAGGCCAGAGCGCCGCCAAGTGCACCGGGGCCGGCATCGGCAGGGGCGATGCCTTCGCTGACCTCGACCCGCTTGAGCAGGTAAGGGTCGATCAGCACGTTGCCGGTGTGGTGGAATGCGCCCTTGTTCTGGCGTGCGCCGTCGATGGTGACCGACAGCAGCGATTCCTCGACGCCGTTCACCAGCACCTTCTGGGCCATGGCGGCGCCGCCGCTGACGGTGACGCTGCTTTCGCCGCTGAACACGTCGGCGACCGAGGCGGGGGCGCGGTCATCCAGCTCTTCCTCGGTGATCTCGGTGTTGCCGAGCAGGCTTTGCGCCTGTTCGCTTTCGATTCGCAGCGTTCCGAGGAAAGTGGCATCGTCCTGCGCTGAAACGCTGCTTGCGGCGCAAATCGCCGTCGTAAGGAGCAACGCGCCCCGATTAGTGAATGTCATGAGACTGTCCCTTGAGTGTTTCTCGATCTCGCTGGATCGCGTCGCCGTCTCAAAGGGGGGGGGGCGCTGTCTGGCATCGAGCGTATCGCCGCCTTATCCGACTAAAACACTCAGATCAATTACGCCATGACGCCTTGTCGCCGCGTTTGTTGCGAAAATGCAACCTTCAACGGGCACACAAGAATCGCCGCAACATCCGGATAGGCGCCCATCCGCTCGACCACAAAAGGAAGCGCTCGCCGTCTGATCGTTGGAGCCTCGACAGGCCGATAGCCGAATCCCAATTTCCGAGAAATCGCTCCCGCAAATGCGGCCCCCGACCGGCCCCTTCCCCGCCGCGCATCCCGGAGACGATCGGTTTCTGCACCTATCCGGTGTGTGTCAATCGGCAGCGAACATTGGGTCTGACTCAATTTCTGTGGCGTCTTCATACCGAATGTTGGAGACGTGCGAGGAGGAGTTCGATACCGGCGGCACCATATATCTGCCGCTTCAGCATCTTCAGCCGGTTGATCTGACCTTCGGTCTGGCCATTGGACCAAGGCTCACGGAGCGCCGC